>JBKPQU010000031.1:0-11996 GCA_046734255.1 Actinomycetota bacterium | reverse complement strand
CGTCAAGGGTCAACAACGATTCGGGCACGACGGCCCGAATCCTGCATCAATCTCGACATGGCCCGGCCCCCGGGCCACCGTCCAGTCCCTCAGGGAGAGATCGGGGCGGGAGCGGAGCCGGCGGGGCAGGGCCTCAGTCTTCGGTCGCCTGCGGGGGCTGCTCGGCAGCGTTGATCACCGCGGCGGCGACCTCGCGCATCGTGAGGCGCTTGTCCATGGAGGTCTTCTGGATCCAGCGGAAGGCCTCGGGCTCGCTCAGGCCGTAGGCGGTCTGGAGGGCGCCCTTGGCCCGGTCGATCAGCTTGCGGGTCTCGAACCGCTGGGCGAGGTCGGCCACCTCGGCCTCCAGGCCGACGATCTCCGCGTGGCGGCTGAGCGCGATCTCCACGGCCGGGAGCACGTCGGCCGCGGTGAACGGCTTCACCACGTAGGCCATCGCGCCGGCGTCGCGGGCGCGCTCGACCAGCTCCTGCTGGGAGAAGGCGGTGAGCAGGACGACCGGCGCGATCCGGCCGGCAGCGATCCGCTCCGCCGCCGAGATGCCGTCCAGGACCGGCATCTTGACGTCCATGACCACGACGTCCGGCCGCAGCCGCTCGGCGAGCTGGACGGCCTCCTCGCCGGTGGCCGCCTCCCCCACGACGCTGTAGCCGGCCTCGGTGAGCATCTCCACGACGTCCAGCCGGATCAGCGCCTCGTCCTCGGCGACCACCACGGTCCGCGGCGTGGCGGAGAGGCCCCCGCCCGCCGCCTCTGACGCCATGGGGGCAAGGCTACTGACATCCCTGCTGACATCCATGGGTGCTGCCGTCCGGCCGGCGCCGCCACCGACTACCCTCGGGTCCGTGCCGACCTGAGCCGGGTTGGTGGAATCGGCAGACACAGCGCACTCAAAATGCGCCGCTCGCAAGGGCATGCGGGTTCGAGTCCCGCACCCGGCACCGAACTCGGCGGACGAGCCGGATGACCCTTCAGCGACGGCTGAGCGACGGCTCAGAGCGGCACCCGGTAGGCGGGCGCGGCCCCACCGACCGCGTCACCCATCCGGTGCACCCGCATCGCGTTGAGTGATCCGGGGATTCCCGGCGGTGAGCCCGCGGCGATCACCACGAGCTCGCCGGGCTGGCAGCGGCCGATCGACAGCAGCGCCTCGTCGACCTGCATGACCATGTCGTCGGTGTGCGCGACGTACTCGGTGAGGAACGTCTCGACCCCCCAGCTCAGCGCGAGCTGGGAGCGCACCGAGGCCTCGGGGGTGAACGCCAGCAGCGGGATCCGGGAGCGCAGCCGGGCCATCCGGCGGGCCGAGTCACCGCTCGTGGTGAACGTGACCAGGTACCTCACCCCGAGCAGGTCGCCGACGGTCGCCGCGGCCAGCGTGATCGCCCCGCCCCTGGTGGAGGGCCGCGAGCCGAGCGGCGCGATCCGCTCCAGCCCGTGCTCCTCGACGGTCTCGATGATCCGGGCCATCGTGCGCACCGCCTCCAGCGGGTAGCGCCCGACGCTCGTCTCGCCGGAGAGCATGATCGCGTCCGCGCCGTCCAGCACCGCGTTGGCGCAGTCCGAGGCCTCGGCCCGGGTCGGGCGGGGCAGGCTGATCATCGACTCCAGCACCTGGGTGGCGACGATCACCGGCTTCGCCTGCCGCCGGGCCAGCTCCACCGCCCGCTTCTGCACGAGCGGGACCTCCTCCAGCGGCAGCTCGACCCCCAGGTCGCCGCGAGCGACCATGATCCCATCGAAGGTCCGGACGATCTCGTCGAGGTTCTCCACCGCCTGCGGCTTCTCGATCTTCGCGATCACCGGCAGCCGGAGGCCGACCTCGTCCATCACCTCGTGCACGGCATCGGCGTCCTTGGCGCTGCGGACGAACGACAGCGCGACGAAGTCGGCGCGCAGGTTCAGTGCCCAGCGCAGGTCGAGCTCGTCCTTCGGCGACAGCGCCGGGACGCTCAGCGACACCCCGGGCAGGTTGAAGCCCTTGTGGTCGGAGACCTCGCCGCCCACCTCCACCCGGGTGACCACGCTGTCCTCGGTGGTCTCGACCACCCGCAGCTGCACCTTCCCGTCGTCCACCAGGACGATGTCGCCGGGCGTGACGTCGGCCGGCAGGTTGCTGTACGTCGTGGAGCAGATCGTGGCGTCACCGGGCACGTCCTGCGTGGTGACGGTGAACTCGGCCCCGTCGGCCAGCAACGCCCGCCCGGTGGCGAAACTGCCCAGCCGGATCTTCGGGCCCTGCAGGTCGACGAGGATCCCGACGGCCCGCCCGGTCTCGTCGCTGGCCCGGCGCACCTCGGTGTAGGCGCGCTCGTGGTCCGCGTAACTCCCGTGGCTGAGGTTCAGCCGGGCGACGTCCATCCCCGCCTCGACGAACTCGATCAGCCGGCCGGCGGTGGCCGGCCCGAGAGTGCAGACGATCTTCGCTCTGCGCATGCTTCGACACTAGGCGTTGCGACGGCTGAACGTGCACCCGGACGGCCCCGGCCGCCGGCACCGGGCGTGGCGCGAGGACTCCTCAGGCGGACAGCGGCCGGGCGGTCGGCGGGATCGGGGCCGGCAGGGACGTCCGGCCGGACAGCCAGCGGTCCACCGAGGCCGCGCACGAGCGCCCTTCGGCGATCGCCCACACGATCAGCGACTGGCCGCGGCCGGCGTCCCCGGCGACGAACACCCCCTCGACCGAGGTGGCGTAGTCGCCGTCCCGGCCGATCGCGCCCCGGGCATCGAACTCGACGCCGAGGTCGTCGAGCAGCGGGCCGCGCTCCGGCCCGACGAAGCCCATCGCGAGCAGCACCAGCTGCGCCGGGATCACCCGGTCGCTGCCCTCGACCGGGGTGAACCGGCCGTCGGTGAGCTCGACCTCGACGAGCCGCAGCCCGGCCACCCGGCCCTGCCCGTCGTCGAGGAACTCGGTGGTGCTGACCGCGTAGACCCGCTCCCCGCCCTCCTCGTGCGCGCTGGAGACGCGGTAGATCATCGGGTACGTCGGCCAGGGCTGGGAGTCCGGGCGCTCCTCCGGCGGGCGGGGCAGGATCTCCAGCTGCGTCACCGAGCGGGCGCCCTGCCGGTGCGCGGTGCCCAGGCAGTCGGCGCCGGTGTCGCCCCCGCCGATGATCACGACGTCCTTGCCCTCCGAGGTGACCTGCCCCTCCACCGCCTCGCCGAGCGAGGCCCGGTTGGACGGCGGCAGGTACTCCATCGCCTGCAGGATGCCGTCCAGCTCCCGCCCGGGCACCGGGAGGTCCCGCCAGGCGGTGGCACCGACCGCGAGCACGATCGCGTCGTACCGGTTCCGCAGCTGCCGCCCGGTGACGTCGCGGCCGACGTCGACGCCGGGGCGGAACCGGGTGCCCTCGGCCTCCATCTGGGCCAGCCGCCGGTCCAGGTGGCGCTTCTCCATCTTGAACTCGGGAATGCCGTAGCGGAGCAGCCCGCCGATCCGATCGGCCCGCTCGTAGACCGCCACCGTGTGCCCCACCCGGGTCAACTGCTGCGCGGCGGCCAGCCCGGCGGGTCCGGAGCCGACCACCGCGACGGTCTTGCCGGTCAGCCGCTCGGGCGGCTTCGGCGTCACCCAGCCGTTGTCGAACGCCCGGTCGATCACCGTGACCTCGACCTGCTTGATCGTGACCGCGGGCTGGTTGATGCCGAGCACGCACGCGGTCTCACAGGGGGCCGGGCAGAGCCGGCCGGTGAACTCCGGGAAGTTGTTCGTCGCGTGCAGGCGCTCGATCGCCTCCTCCCAGTCGCCCCGCCAGGTCAGGTCGTTCCACTCCGGGATGAGGTTGCCCAGCGGGCACCCGTTGTGGCAGAAGGGGATCCCGCAGTCCATGCAGCGTCCTGCCTGCCGGCGCAGCATGGCCTCGTCGGTCGGCGTGTACACCTCCTGCCAGTCCAGCAGCCGGATCGGCACGGGACGGCGGGGCGGCAGCTCGCGGTCCCGAACCTCCAGGAAGCCGCGCGGGTCAGCCATGCGAGGCCTCCATGATCCGGGTCCAGACGGCGTCTGAGTTCAGGTCCAGGCCGTCGCTGGCGGCCTTCTTGCGCACCTCCAGCACGCGTGCGTAGTCCCGCGGCATGACCTTGGTGAACCGCGCGGCGGTGGCCTCCCAGTCCTGCTCCCAGTTCTGCAGGAGCCGCCCGGCCACCCCGGACTCGGTCTCGGTGCGGTGCCGCTGGACGAGGTCGAGCACGGTGGCCAGGTCCTCGTCGTCCAGCGGCAGCAGGTCGACCATCTCCGGGTTGACCCGCCCGCGGCGGAGATCCAGGACGTAGGCGGTCCCGCCGGACATCCCGGCCGCGAAGTTCCGGCCGGTCCGGCCGAGGACGACGACCACGCCGCCGGTCATGTACTCGCACCCGTGGTCGCCGACCCCCTCGACCACGGCGGTCACCCCGGAGTTGCGCACGCAGAAGCGTTCGCCGACCTGGCCGCGCAGGAAGATCTCCCCGGAGGTCGCGCCGTAGGCGATCACGTTGCCGGCGATGATGTTGCGCTCGGCGGGGAAGGTCGCCGAGCGATCCGGGCGGATCACGAGCCGGCCGCCGGACAGCCCCTTGCCGAGGTAGTCGTTGGCGTCGCCGAAGAGTCGCAGCGTGATCCCGCGCGGGACGAACGCCCCGAACGACTGGCCGGCCGAGCCGGTCAGCGTGATGTCGACGGTGTCCGGCGGCAGGCCCTCGCTCCAGCGCTTGGTCACCTCGTGCCCGAGCATCGTCCCGACGGTCCGGTTGACGTTGCGGATCGGAACCGTGATCCGCACCGGCTCCCCGCGCTCCAGCGCGTCGGCCGACATCTCGATCAGCTCGTGGTCCAGCGCCTTCTCCAGCCCGTGGTCCTGCTCGGTGACCCGGTGCAGAGGCGTCCCCGGCGGGAGGTCCAGCGGGCGCAGGATCGGCGAGAGGTCGAGGCCGGCGGCCTTCCAGTGCTCGACCGCCGCGGTGGTGTCGAGCATCTCGACGTGCCCGATCGCCTCGTCCAGGCTGCGGAACCCGAGCGCGGCCAGGTACTCGCGCACCTCGGTGGCGATGTACTCGAAGAACGTGACGACGAACTCCGGCTTGCCGGTGAACCTGGCCCGCAGCAGCGGGTTCTGCGTGGCGACTCCGACCGGGCAGGTGTCCAGGTGGCAGACCCGCATCATCACGCAGCCGGAGACGACCAGCGGTGCGGTGGCGAAACCGAACTCCTCCGCACCGAGCAGCGCCGCGATCACGACGTCCCGGCCGGTCTTCAGCTGGCCGTCGGTCTGGACGACGATCCGGTCGCGCAGCCCGTTGAGGACCAGGGTCTGCTGGGTCTCGGCGAGGCCCAGCTCCCAGGGGGTGCCCGCGTGCTTCAGCGACGTCAGCGGGCTGGCGCCGGTCCCGCCGTCGTGGCCGGAGATCAGCACGACGTCGGCGTGCGCCTTGCTCACCCCGGCGGCCACGGTCCCGACGCCGATCTCGGCGACGAGCTTGACGTGGATCCGCGCGGCGGGGTTGGAGTTCTTCAGGTCGTGGATCAGCTGGGCGAGATCCTCGATCGAGTAGATGTCGTGGTGCGGCGGCGGCGAGATCAGTCCGACGCCTGGGGTGGAGTGCCGGACCTTGGCCACCCACGGGTACACCTTGTGCCCGGGCAGCTGGCCGCCCTCGCCGGGCTTGGCGCCCTGCGCCATCTTGATCTGGAGATCGTCGGCGTGGGTGAGGTAGAGGCTGGTGACGCCGAACCGGCCGGAGGCGACCTGCTTGACCGCGCTGCGCCGCGCCGGGTCCAGCAGCCGGTCGTCGTCCTCGCCGCCCTCGCCGGTGTTCGACCGGGCGCCGATCGCGTTCATCGCGATCGCGAGGGTCTCGTGCGCCTCGGCGGAGATCGAGCCGTAGGACATCGCGCCGGTGGAGAAGCGGCGCATGATCGATTCGATCGGCTCGACCTCGTCCAGCGGAACCGGCTCCCGGACGCCCTCGGCGAAGCGCATCAGCCCGCGCAGCGTCATCAGCCGCCGGGACTGCTCGTCGACCTGGGCGGAGTACTCCTGGAAGATGTCGAAGCGCCGGCTGCGGGTGGCGTGCTGCAGCCGGAACACCGTGTCCGGGTCGAAGAGGTGCGGCTCGCCCTCGCGCCGCCACTGGTACTCACCGCCGGTCTCGAGCCGGCGGTGCGGGTCGCGGATCCCGTCGGCCGGGTACGCGCGGGCGTGCCGCCGGGCCACCTCTTCGGCGATCACGTCCAGGTCGATCCCGCCGAGCTGGGACGTCGTGCCGGTGAAGTACCGCCCGACCAGCTCCGGCCCGAGCCCGACCGCCTCGAACACCTGGGCGCCGTGGTACGAGGCGACGGTGGAGATCCCCATCTTGCTCATCACCTTGAGCACGCCCTTGCCCAAGGCCTTGATCAGGTTCTTCACCGCCTTCTCGGTGCTCAGGTCGCCGAGCAGGCCTCGGCGGACGAGATCCTCGGCGCTCTCCATCGCCAGGTCGGGGTTGACCGCGGCCGCGCCGTACCCGATCAGCAGCGCGACGTGGTGCACCTCGCGGACGTCGCCCGCCTCGACCAGCAGGCCGACCTGGGTGCGGGTCTTCTCCCGGATGAGGTGGTGGTGCACCGCGCTGGTCAGCAGCAGCGACGGGATCGGCGCGAGGTCGGCGGTGGAGTCCCGGTCGGACAGGACGACGAAGCGCGCCCCGCCGGCGATCGCGCCGGACACCTGGGCGCAGATCTCGTCCAGCCGCTCGCGCAGCGCCTCGCCCCCGCCGTCGACCCGGTACAGGCCGCGGACGATGATCGTCGCGTACCCGGGCAGGTCGCCGTCCGCGTTGACGTGGACGATCTTCGCGAGCTCGTCGTTGTCGATCACGGGGAACGGGAGCACCAGCTGCCGGCAGTGCGCCGGGGTGGCCGAGAGCAGGTTCTGCTCCGGGCCGATCACGGTGCCCAGCGCGGTGACCAGCTCCTCGCGGATGGCGTCCAGCGGCGGGTTGGTCACCTGGGCGAACAGCTGGCTGAAGTAGTCGAACAGCAGCCGGGGCCGGGCGGACAGGACGGCGATCGGGCTGTCCGTGCCCATCGAGCCGATCGGCTCCACGCCGGTGCGGGCCATCGGGGTGAGGAGGATCCTCAGCTCCTCCTCGGTGTAGCCGAACGTCTGCTGCCGGCGGATGACCGAGGCGTGCGTGTGCACGATGTGCTCGCGCTCGGGCAGGTCCTCCAGGTGCAGCCGCCCGGCGTGCAGCCAGTCCCCGTACGGGTGCTGCGCGGCGAGCTCCGCCTTGATCTCGTCGTCGTCGACGATCCGCCCGTGCCGGGCGTCGACGAGGAACATCCGCCCCGGCTGCAGCCGGCCCTTGCGCACGACCGTCGCCGGGTCGAGGTCGAGGACGCCGACCTCGCTCGCCATCACGACCAGGCCGTTCTCGGTCACCCAGTACCGGGCGGGCCGCAGCCCGTTGCGGTCGAGCACCGCGCCGATCACCTCACCGTCGGTGAAGGTGATCGAGGCGGGGCCGTCCCAGGGCTCCATGAACATCGAGTGGAACTCGTAGAACGCCCGCCGGGCCGGGTCCATCTCGGTGTGGTTCTCCCACGCCTCCGGGATCATCATCAGCACCGCGTGCGGCAGCGAGCGGCCGCCCAGGTGCAGGAGCTCGAGCACCTCGTCGAACGTGGCGGAGTCGCTCGCCCCAGGGGTGCAGATCGGGAACAGCCGCTCCAGGTCGCCCGGGATCAGCGAGCTGGCCAGCTTGCTCTCCCTGGCCCGCATCCAGTTCCGGTTGCCCTTCACCGTGTTGATCTCACCGTTGTGCGCGATCCGCCGGAACGGGTGGGCGAGTGGCCAGGACGGGAACGTGTTGGTGGAGAACCGCGAGTGGACGATCGCCAGCTCTGTGCCGAAGCGGCGGTCGGACAGGTCGGGGAAGAACGGCTCGAGCTGGCCGGTGGTCAGCATGCCCTTGTAGACCAGCGTGCGGGCGGACAGCGAGGGGAAGTAGACCTCGGTCTCCAGCTCGGCGCGCTTGCGCAGGCAGAACGCCGCCCGCTCCAGGTCCAGCCCGGTCAGCGGGTGGCCGGCGGACGTCACGAACACCTGGCGGAACCGCGGCTGGCACGCCCGGGCGGTGACCCCGACGAGGCCGGGGGTGGTCGGCACGTCCCGCCAGCACAGCACGCGCAGGGACTCCTCGGCGGCGATCCGCTCGACCTGCCGGGCGACCTCGGCGGCGCCGGCGTCGTCGTCCGGCAGGAAGGCGATCCCGACCGCGTAGCTGCCCGCCGGCGGCAGCTCGACCCCGCTGGACTCGCGGACCACCTCGCGCAGGAAGGCGTCCGGGACCTGGGTGAGGATGCCCGCGCCGTCCCCGGTGTCGACCTCGGCGCCCACCGCGCCGCGGTGGTCGAGGTTGCGCAGGGCGGTCATCGCCAGCTCGACGATGTCGTGCCCGGGCTCGCCGCGCAGCGTGGCCACGAACGCGACGCCGCACGCGTCGTGCTCGTGCTCGGGGTCGTAGAGACCGACGGCGCCAGGGCCGGCCGAGAACCGGCGATACGGGGAGGTCATGCCCAGGCACCTCCTGGTCGGTATGGGGAGAAATCTGGGTTCCTCGACCGACCAAGGGGCGGTCTGCGGGCGCGCTGGGCGAGTCGATCCGATCCGCGTGGACGCCGCTGGCCCGCGTGTAGGTCAACTCTACCGGCAGCGGCCCGGGTGAATCGATACGCGGACGTAACGTCCGGCTTGTCGGGGCTCAGCCGGGGGTCTCGGCGGAGGTCTGCGCTCGGGCCTCCCGGGCGATCACCTCGGGACGGCGCAGGTCGGTCTCCCGGCCGGGCCGGCGGCGGGCGGAGATCACCAGGTAGGCGACGCCGCCGAGGAAGACCAGCATCGACGTCCAGAGGTTCAGCCGCAGGCCGAGCACGTGGTTTGCCGGGTCGACCCGCAGGGCCTCGATCCAGCCGCGGCCGAGGGTGTACAGGATCACGTAGAGGGCGAACACCCGGCCGTGGCCGAGCCGGTAGCGGCGGTCGAGGAGGACCAGCACGATCGCGGTGCCGACGTCCCAGACGCTCTCGTAGAGGAAGGTCGGCTGGAACGTGCCCAGCACCACCGGGTGCCCGTCGCCGTCGACCACCGCGCGGCCGGCGACCGTGTCCCACTCGTGCACCTCCAGCCCCCAGGGCAGGTGCGTCGCGCGGCCGTAGAGCTCGTTGTTGAACCAGTTGCCCCACCGGCCGATCGCCTGGGCCAGCGCGATCCCCGGGGCGGCCGCGTCGGCGAACGGCGGGAGCAGGACGCCCGCGCGGCGGCAGCCGATCCACGCGCCGACGCCGCCGAGGGCGATCGCGCCCCAGATGCCGAGGCCGCCGCGCCAGATCGCCAGTGCCTCCAGCGGGTCACCCCCGGGCCCGAAGTAGGGCTGCGGCGTGGTGATCACGTGGTAGAGCCGACCGCCGACCACGCCGAACGGTACGGCCCAGGCGGCCACGTCGAGCGCGATCCCGGCCCGGCCGCCGCGAGCCCGCCAGCGGCGCTCGGCGACCCAGACCGCGACGACGATCCCGATCAGGATGCACAGCGCGTAGGCCCGGACGGGGATCGGGCCCAGGTGCCACACCCCCTGCACCGGGCTGGGGATCGATGCGGGCAGCACGGCCCGGATGCTCACCTGGTGCTCACATGCTCATCCGGGGACCCCGGCCGGCGGCGGCGCCGGCACCGGGGCCGCATCGGCGACCCCCGCCGACAGCTCGCCGACCAGGCTGGTGACGGCCTCGATCGCGGCGCCGGCGTCCCCGGTGCCCGCCCCGGCGGCGCGGACCAGCGCGGAACCGACGATCACGCCGTCCGCGAAGCCGGCGACCTGTGCGGCCTGCTCCCGCGTGGAGACGCCGAGGCCGACGCAGACCAGGTCTCCCCCGGCCGCGCGGGTGCGCTCGACCAGAGCCTTGGCCCGGACGTCGACCCGCTGCCGGACGCCGGTCACGCCCATCGTCGATGCGGCGTACACCCAGCCCCGGCACGCGTCGACGGTCAGCCGGAGCCGGGCGTCCGTCGAGGACGGCGCGACCAGGAAGACCCGGTCGAGGCCGTGCCGGTCGCTGGCGGCGATCCAGTCCCCGGCCTCGTCCGGGATGATGTCCGGCGTGATCAGTCCGGCGCCGCCCGCGGCGGCGAGGTCGGCGGCGAAAGCGTCCACGCCGTAGCGCTCCACCGGGTTCCAGTAGGTCATCACCAGCACCGGCGCGCCGGCCTCGGCGACCTGCTCGACCGCGGCCAGCACGTCCCGCGGGCGGGTTCCGGCGCGCAGTGCCGCCTCGACCGCCCGCTGGATCACCGGGCCCTCCATCAACGGGTCGGAGTACGGCAGCCCGAGCTCGACGACGTCCACGCCGGCGGCGACCATCGCGCGTGCCGCGGCGATCGACGTCGGCAGGTCCGGGTAGCCGACCGGCAGGTAACCGACCAGCGCGCTCCGCCCCTCGGCGCGGGCGCGCTGGATCACATTGCCGCTGGAACTGCCGCTCGACTCGCTCACCGCGCGGCCTCCTGCCCGTCGGCATCGGGATCCGCACCGATCGGCGCGGGCTTCACCTCGGCGGTCAGGCCGAAGTGGCGCGCGGCGGTCTCGACGTCCTTGTCGCCGCGGCCGGACAGGTTGACCAGGATCACGCCGTCGGGACCCAGCTTCGGTCCCTCGCGCAGGGCGCCGGCCAGGGCGTGCGCGCTCTCGATCGCGGGGATGATCCCCTCGGTCCGGCAGAGCAGATGGAAGGCCGCCATGGCCTGGTCGTCGGTCACCGGCTCGTACCGGGCGCGGCCGATCTCGTGCAGCCAGGCGTGCTCCGGGCCCACCCCGGGGTAGTCCAGCCCGGCGGAGATCGAGTGGCTCTCCACGGTCTGCCCGTCGGGGTCCTGCAGGACGAACGTCCGGTTGCCGTGCAGGACGCCGGCCGCCCCGCCGGTGATCGACGCCGCGTGCCGGCCGGTCTCCACGCCGTCGCCGCCGGCCTCGAGCCCCAGCAGCTGCACGCCGGGGTCGTCGAGGAAGGCGTGGAAGATCCCGATCGCGTTCGAGCCGCCGCCGACGCACGCGCAGACCAGGTCGGGCAGCCGTCCGGTCAGCTCGAGCACCTGGGCGCGCGCCTCCTGGCCGATCACGCGGTGGAACTCGCGGACCATGGTCGGGAACGGGTGCGGGCCGGCCACCGTGCCGAGCAGGTAGTGGGTGTGCTCGACGTTGGTGACCCAGTCGCGCATCGCCTCGTTGATCGCGTCCTTCAGCGTCTGCGAGCCCGCGGTCACCGGGATCACCTCGGCGCCGAGCAGGCGCATCCGGACGACGTTGAGCGCCTGCCGCCGGGTGTCCTCGGCGCCCATGTAGACCACGCACTCCAGCCCGAGCAGCGCCGCGGCGGTGGCCGTGGCCACGCCGTGCTGGCCCGCGCCGGTCTCGGCGATCACCCGGCGCTTGCCCATCCGCTTCGTGAGCAGCGCCTGGCCGAGCACATTGTTGATCTTGTGTGAGCCGGTGTGGTTGAGGTCCTCCCGCTTGAGCAGCACCCGGGCCCCGCCGGCGTGCTCGGCGAACCGCGGCGCGTCGGTGAGGATGCTCGGCCGGCCGCTGTACGTGCGGTGCAGGTGCTCCAGCTCGGCCCGGAACGACGGGTCGGCCTGGGACTCGGTGAACGCCTCGTCAAGCTCGTCCAGCGCGGCGACCAGCGCCTCGGGCACGAACCGCCCGCCGAAGCGGCCGAAGTACGGGCCGTGCGCCGCGCTGATCGGCCCGCCGGCCGGAGTGGCCTCCGGCGCGGCGCTGGTCGCCGTCCCTGCCGGGCCGTTCAAGACCGTCCCGCCCGCAGCGCCGGGTGGGCACCGGCCGCGACCAGGTCGGCGACCGCGGCGAGCGGGTTCTCACCGGTCACCAGCGTCTCCCCCACCAGGACGACGTCGGCGCCCTGCTTGGCGTACTCGAACACGTCCCGAGGCCCCCGCACCCCGCTCTCGGCGATCCGGACC
>JBKPQU010000030.1:0-9548 GCA_046734255.1 Actinomycetota bacterium | reverse complement strand
GGCTACTCCGGGGCGGCGGTGTGGGGTAGCACCCCGGCCCTGGACGCCAGATCGAACACGGTGTACCTGACCACCGGCAACAACTACGCCGTCCCGGACTCCGCGAAGACCTGCCAGGACAACGGCGGTAGCCCGTCGCAGTGCCTGGACCCGGCCGACCACGTCGACGCGATGGTGGCGCTCAACGCCGCCACTGGTGCGATCAAGTGGGCCACCGGGGTTCAGGGCTTCGACGACTGGATCGTGTCGTGCATCCCGGGCATCGCCCCGAACCCGTGCCCGACCGCGACCCCGGGCCCGGACTTCGACTTCGGCTCCGGCCCCATCCTCTACACGGTCAAGAACAGCACTGGTAAGGCCCGGCAGCTCGTCGGCGCCGGCGCCAAGAGCGGGATCTACTGGGCCCTCGACGCCACCACTGGCCAGATCGTCTGGAGCACCCAGGCGGGCCCCGGCTCCACCCTCGGCGGCATCCAGTGGGGCAGCGCCACCGACGGCGTGCGCATCTACGTCGCCGAGGCCAACTCCGGGTTCCTCCCCTACGACAACAACCCCAGCCTGCCGCACACCGGCTCCTGGGCCGCCCTCGATCCCGCCACCGGCGCCATCCTCTGGCAAACTCCTGACCCCAGCGGGAGCTTTGACACCGGTGCCGTATCGACTTCCAATGGCGTGGTGTACGCCGGCAGCATGAGCGGCCACATGTACGCGCTCGATGCCGCCACCGGCGCCGTCGTCAAGGACATCGTCGGCCAAGGTTCATCCAACGCCGGTCCGGCAATCGACAACAACGGCACGGTCTACTGGGGCAACGGCTACGGCCGATTCGGCCTCGGCACCTCCAGCACCACGTTCTACGCCCTCTCCCTCAACGGAAAGTAAGGCCGAGCGCCCTGCCGCGGGCCGTCCCCAATCCTGCCGGGCGGCCCGCGGCCCGCTCTTGCGTCCGGGCCCGCCTCGTCCAGCCCGGCGTACTTGGCCGGGAACGCCTCCTCCAGCTGCAGCAGCAGCACTCGGGCCTGGTGCCGCCGCTGGCCAGCACTGACTGTGCGGTGGCGATCCCACGTGCGTTGCCATGTCCGTTGAGCGCATCCATGCCGGCGCGACGCCACGGGATGGTCCACGTGTCGCGAGGGGTCACGGGCGGGTTCAACACGGATGCGCGCTCGTCGGGAGCGGCGGTCCGAAGGGGAAGGGATCGACGCCCGGGCGGTCCGAGGTTCTCCTCGAGTTCGGCCATGAGGTTCCGGTCCCGGTGCGGCAACGGCCTGGCCCGCCCATAGGGTTTGAGGGCGCTGATGCGGCGCACCCTGAACCCGGGAGATCCGATGTTCACATCCCCAATCCGCACCCGGATCGGGGCCGGAGCGCTGGCGGGAGCCGGCGTGCTGTTCCTCGCCTATCCAGCATTGCGGCCCTGGCATGACGAGACCACGGTGAGTGGTGCGATCGCGTCGATGAGCTCCACTGCTTGGGTGGTCGCTCACCTGTTCGCGATGGTCGGTCTTATCCTCCTGCCGCTGGGTCTGCTGGCCCTGGTGGGCGTGCTCGCGAAGACACGGTCGGGACCCTTGAGCCTGTGGGCGACCGTGGTCACGTGGATCGGTGCCGGTCTCACCCTGCCCTACTACGGAGCGGAGGACTTCGGACTGCACGCAATCTCCGGTCCGAAGGGGTCGGCCTCCCAACTGCTGGATCTCATCGATGCGATTCGCTACCAGCCGGTGGCGATCACTATCTTCGGTACCGGCCTCATCCTGCTGGCCACTGGATCGATCCTGACGGCGGTAGCGGTGTGGCGCTCGGGCGTCCTACCGCGATGGAGCGGCGTCCCTTTCGCCCTCGGCTTCGTCCTGTTCCTGCCGCAGTTTTTCACCCCGGCACCGGTGAGGATCGCCCACGGTGTCCTGATGGCGGTCGGCCTCATCCTGCTTGCTACCGCGATCTGGCGTGTCGCCGACTCGGCCAGCCTCGGCGTCGAAGCAGAGCACGGGATCACAACGTGAACCCAACGAGGCGGCAGACGTGTGTCAGTGCCTCGCGAACCCAGGCCAGCCTCGAGCTAGTGTCCGGCCAGCTGCCAAGGGAGAGGGAGGACCTCGACCTGTCGAGATGCAGGCATGGCGGGGAGCCGCGGGCCTGGACTTTGACGTCAGGGTTGTAGCAGGGTGCGCCCGAGGGTGTCGGCGAGCCAGTTGGCGTGTTCTGACTGGCTCCATCCGAGTTCATCGCAGAGCATGCGGCCGACGTCGGGGCTGGCGAGGGTCCACATGATCTCGCCCGCTCGCCGGGTGCTGACGCGTAGGGGGCCGCGTGCGGCGATCCAGTCTGCGTAGATGTGCATGTTGTCGAGCCGGTGCCGATCCATCTCTCTGAAGACGTCGGCCGCTTCGGGCTCGACGGCGGACGCAGTGCGCAAGATCTCGAACATCGGTCGCAGGTTGGTCGACAGGCGAGCGATGAACCTCGCGAAGAGCTCGATCTGGGTGCGCTGGTCGTGTTCGTTCTTGATGGCTTGGGCCTCTGGTAGTTCCCGCGCTCTGGGTGCCGAGCTGTCGGGCACCAGGCGGAGGTCGATGAGGGCGGTCAGTATCCGTGCCTTGTTGCCGAAGACGGCATGCACGGTGTCGCGTGCGACGCCGGCGAGCTCGGCAATGTTCGTCACCGTGGTTCGGGCATAGCCGCGTTCGAGGAAGAGCTGTGACGCCGCCTCGAGGATGCGTGCCCGGGTGCGGGCTGCCTGCTCGTCGCGGACCGGTGAGGAGTACTTGCGCGACTTCTTGACCTCCGGCATGTGTTCATCCTACAGTCGTCGGAGTGATCCGACAGTGTGTCGGATTAATGTGGAAGGGACGGGCCATGATCCGGGTGCTCAAGCAGCCGCCGCCGACGGACGCGACCGCCCGAATGGCGGCCATCAAGGGCGTGCAGATCTCGCCGACCGTGTTAGCCACCCAACAGGGGCCAGAGGGTCACTTGGGGCCCGAAGCCGCCGCGGCGCTGCTGATGCTGCAGGCGACATTCGTCGAGGAACAGGGCGCGGCCGAGTTCTGGATGAGGGCGGCGGGACTCATGGAACTCCTCGCAACTGCGCCGGGGTTCATCCGTCGGTTCAGTTTCGGTGAGGGGGTGAACTCGACGCTGATCGCTCTGTGGCGGACCGCTGCCGACGCGCGCGCCTTCTTCTCGACCGACGAACACCAGGCTGCGATGCGTGATCTGTTCCGTCACCGTTGGCAGTACTCGCACTTCGCCGGGCTGTTCGAGATGACCGCGCCGCGCCATCGTGTCATTTTCTGTCAGCACTGCGACGGCGTGACGCCGGTCGAGCAGCGTGTGTGCTGCGACTGCGGCCGCGAGCTGTTCGACCCGTTCCTGGTGCAGGACGATGGCAACGCCTGAGGTCCAGGCGTTCCTCGACGCGACACTTGCTGCCCAGCTCCACGCTGAGCGGGCGCTGCACAACGGTGATGTCGTCCCGCGCCTGTCCACCTGGTCGCATGGCGACCGGATAACGCTATTCGGCGCCGGCGTTCCATGGCGAACCGGCTGGGGAGAGGTGCGCCCGGTCTTCGAGTGGCTGGCATCGACGTTTGCCGCATGCGACGAGTACAGCTTCGAACTTCTCGCAGCCGGCGCAAGCGGCGACTTGGCCTACACCGTGGGCATCGAACGCTACGGGGCGCTCCTGTCGACCGGCGAAACCGTGCAGAACGCGTTGCGCGCCACGCACATCTACCAGCGCGACACGGACGGCTGGAGGATCGTCCACCGCCACGGTGACCATGTTCCCGACGACGTGAGCACCACCCCGGTCATTGCGCGTCCCACCGGGGAGGGTTCGGGCAGTTGACCCCCTGAGGCTGTCAACGATGCGCGCACTTGGTGCTGCGCCCAGGAGATGCGGCTCCGGGGTTACTCCGTGCGCAAGTTCGGCGAAGTCCTACATGGTCTGGCGTCTGTGGTGCTCAAAGGTGGGCGCGTCATGGACTGTGTCAAGGAGCCGGCTGCGCGGTGTGTGCCATGTGCAAGGCTGCGCGTGTGTCTGAGCCGTGCGGGGTGGGTGTCCGCCGCGTGGCATGGCCCGTGGTGCTGGCTGTCGCCGGCGTGCTCGGCGTGACACTGGTGCTGCTGAGTGGTCGGTACGGGTACCACCGCGACGAGCTCTACTTCATCGCGGCCGGAGGGCATCCGGCCTGGGGATACCCGGACCAGCCGCCGCTGACCCCGCTGGTCGCCTGGGCCGCAGACCGGCTCGGCGCCGGCAGTCTTGCTGTGTTCCGGTTGCCTGCTGCGGCGGTGGCGGTGTCGGTTACGGTGCTTTCGGCGTTGATCACGCGTGAGCTGGGCGGCGGGCGGTTCGCGCAGGGACTGGCGGCGTTCGCGACGGCGAGCGCCACGTACGTGCTGCTGTCTGGGCACCTGGTGGCGACGTCAACGCTCGATCTGGTGGTCTGGGTGCTGATCACATGGCTCGTCACCAGGATCCTGCGGACGGAACGGGAGCGGCTGTGGCTTCTGGTGGGCGTAGTGGCAGGCCTGGGCCTGTGGAACAAGCAGCTACCGATTGTGCTGCTGGGGGCACTCCTGGTCGGGGTCGCGTTGACCCCTGCCGCGAGGCACTGGTTGCGCAACCGCTGGCTGTGGATGGGCCTGGCGGTCGCGGCGCTCATGTGGGTCCCGGTGTTGGTCTGGCAGGAGAGGCACGGGTGGCCGCAGCTGACGCTGGCTCGCCAGATCAGCGCCGAGTACGGGACGGCAAGCGAGCGGTTGAACTTCGCGATCCTGCAGTTGGTGCTGTTCAGCCTCGGCGCGACCTTGCTGTGGATTGCAGGGCTGGTCAAGTTGTGGCAGGACGACACGTGGCACTCGTTCAGGGTCCTCGCCTGGGCGTGGCTGGTAGTCGTTGTGTTCTTCGCGGTGACCGCGGGCCAGGGCTACTACCCGGCTGGCATGTACCCCGCGCTGATCGCCGCCGGTGCCGTCGTGGTCGAACGGTGGCGCGCCCGCTGGGCCGTGGTCGTGATGGTCGCAGCCTCGTCGATCCTGCTTCTGCCGGCCGCGCTACCGCTGCTCACCCCGGCGACCCTGGCCGGCTCACCGTGGAACGGCCTCGGCGAGACACAACTCGAAACGGTGGGATGGCCTCAGCTGGTAGTCCAGGTCGCGTCGGCATACGACAGCATCCCCGCGGCTGAACGAGCCAGGGCGGGCATCGTCACCGCGAACTACGGAGAAGCCGGCGCGATCGATCGGTACGGTGCGGCACACGGGCTGCCCAAGGCATGGTCCGGGCACAACGGGTTCGGCCTGTGGGGACCGCCGCCGGCGTCAACAGCGCCGGTCGTGGTGGTCTGGGAGGACGGCCCACCGACTGGGCTTTTCAGCGGTTGCCGTCTCGTCGGACCGGTTGTGGGACCGGTCCGCAACGAAGAGACCACGCGTGCCGCCGTCTACCTGTGTGCTGGCCCCGCGAACAGCTGGGCACGGGAATGGCCGCGCCTGATGCACCTGTCCAGCTGACGCCTGTATCCCGACCGGTGCGACCATCGACAGGCATCGCGGGCGGAGGGAGCGCGCGACAGGGCCAGCCAGCACGCCGGA
Source organism: Actinomycetota bacterium (assembly GCA_046734255.1). Classification (GTDB taxonomy): domain Bacteria; phylum Actinomycetota; class Actinomycetes; order Actinomycetales; family Kineosporiaceae; genus JBKPQU01. The sequence goes on along the minus strand of JBKPQU010000030.1, from coordinate 3,944 downwards.
AACGGCAGACGTCGTCCCGCTGGCATGCTGGTTCCTAACGCAGCCTGTTGGCCACCCTGCCTTGGCTCATCTGGAGCTGGGCTAAGGGTCTTGTGCTAGCTGGCGCACCTGCCGGTCGTAGTCGCCGAGCAGTTGTCGCAACTGCCCGACCGACTCAGCAGGCACGTCTGCGGGCGCCTGATCCGCGACATAACGGACCGCCGCGATGAGCGCGGCGAGCTCGTGCGCGTGGAAGGTTGCCCGCAGCACCGTCGGCCGGACCCGCTCCAGCTTCACCGATCAGCCCTTGGACTGGAGGTATTGGCCGATCTGCGCCAGCTCGGCGGAGAAGCGGTCATAGTCTTCGCGCATGCCGTTGATGTACGCGCTCCAGCCCAGGCTCGTCTTGGCGTAGTGCACGGCTTCTTGGATTTCCTCGTCGGTCGCCCCAAAGAGCTTGGCCGCCTCAGTGTGGAACAGGGTGCAGTAGTGACACTTGGTCTCGGCGTGCAGCCCGACCCCGATCAGCTCCTTGTACTTGTTCGGGATCAACGTCTCGCCAAGCTCTATCCGCTTGAAGATCTCCCACTCCGGAGCGAGCAGCTCATCGGGGATCGCGGAGAAGAAGTGAGGCACCAGGCCCAGCGTCTCCTTGATGTCGGCCTCGACCGCTGCGCGGCTCATGGTGTTCATGGGTGATTCCTTCCCACAGGCGGCATACACACGACCCGCCCCGCGCCCCGCGCGGGTGAGAACAGTTCGCCGGTTCCTGCCCCGGGGCGCGATAGCCACTCGCCGGGTACACGGGTCACTCACGCCGACTCTTGATGGTCGGCGCAGACTCTGAGGCAGATGACGCCTACTCATTTACTCAATCAGGCGCGGACCAATTAGTCCAGGCCCCTGCTCCCTGCCTCCACCAGCCTCCCGCGAGCCGCTGTCCCCGTCTGATGCCGCTCGCCAACCAACGCCGCCCCATGCCTCGTCTGCGGGCGTTCCTGTGTCCATATGGTTTCCGGCCGGGCGCGCCCTTGCTCTGGTGTGCTGAAAGAAGGCGAAGAAGCTCGACCTGTCGAGATGCAGACTTTGTACTAGCGGACTTGCTGCCTGATCGGCCGTGGCCATCCAGGCTGACCAGAGGGACGACCCGGAGTCAGACGCCGAGTCGATGCCCGGGGTCCACGTCCCAAGACGCGGCACAGCGGGCAGGTCGGCGGCCCGCACCGCCCGGGTGTCCGAGCACGACCCCCTGGTCTACCCCTGGATGCCCTGACCGACCTTCCAGTCTGGCGCCGGATGCTCAGGCGCTGGAACCGACGGTCACGTGAGTGTCCTGGTCGGTCACCACGGCGATGAGTACGTCGACGACGTCGGGATCGAGCTGTGTTCCAGCGTCTTGCTGCAGCTGCCGGAGCGTGTTCTTGACGGGTGCAGCTTGGGGGTTGCTGTGGTCGGCGAGCATGACGTAGCGGTGGCATGCCGCAACGATGCGGGATACGAGGGGGATGTCCTCACCCCGGAGTCCGTCAGGGTAACCACTTCCGTCGACGTGCTCTCCTGTCGAGCGGACCAGTCGGGCGACCTGGGCCAGCGCCGGGGCCGCGGCGATGATGCGCTCGGAGATCGCCGGCTGGCTTCGGAGGAAGGCCTTTTCCCCATCGTCCAGCTCCTCGTCCGGCTTGGTCAGGATGGCGTCCGGGATTGCAACCCGGCCTATGTCGCGCAGCTCGCCGGCCTGAATCGCGCGCTGGGTGTCCTCCTGGGACAGTCCCATCCGCTGGGCGACCAGGCCCGCCAGGGCGCCGACCTCGTGCGCTTGGGCGCCCATGTCCGGGCTGTGCTCGTGCAGCGTGTGCAGGAGCACATCCTGGCTCTGCCGGTCCGCGGATCGGCGGCCGCTGCGCTTCTGGGCATACATGCGCTGGTCGACCAGGCGCAGCGCCTCCGCCACGTCTTTGGTTTCCGAGGGCAGAAGGATCGAGCCGTAGGAGGCGTCGATCCTGAAACCGGCGCCGTGCTCGGTGAGCGCTGCGGCGGCGGCCGCGCTGACGGGCTCGACGCCCTCCTGGCCGATCGGGGCGAGCACGCAGAACTCGTCCCCGCCGAGACGATAGGCGCCTCCGCGCGAGCCCACTGCCGCCGCCAATGCTTTGCCCAGCCGTGCGAGCAGGTCGTCACCGGCGGGGTGGCCGAAGGTGTCGTTGTACGTCTTGAACCCGTTGAGATCGAACAGCATGAGCATGAGCGGGCGGGCCATGCTGGCGGACTTGAGCTGCACCCGCAGATCCCGCATCAGCATGCGGCGATTGCCCAACCCGGTCAGGGGATCCGTCTGCGCCTCGGACACGAGCTCCCGGCGCGCCAGCAGGTCGAAGATGCCGGCCAGGACCAGCATCAGCACGGCGGCGACGACCAGGCCGACGGACATCGGCCCGATCCCGTACAGCACCCCGACCGGAACCGGCGCGACGGCGACGACGATCCAGTCGTTGGCGTTCCCCGGGGTCTGATCGATCCGCTGATAGGCCGCCGGCCGGCCGCCGACGGTCAGATGTCCTGAGGACCCCTTGACGTGAGCCAGGGCGGCGAACCGGGTGTCCCCGGGTCGCCCGAGCGGGCCGCCCACCGCCTGCGGCTGACTGCCGTCGAACACCACCTGCCCGGTCCTGGCGTCCACCACGTCGATCCCGAACTGTGCGGTGCTCCGGGCGGCCGCGGCCCGGAAGCTCTCGACGGTCACCTCGAAGTGCAGGATCGCCGGCTTGGACCGGTCGGGGGTCTCCAGCGGCGTGGAGTTGGAGATGACCCACTCCTTGGTGTCCGGGGACACGTAGGGGCGGGCCTGGTAGACCGAGCCGATGGGAAGGGCGAAGGTGGGGGCGAAGAACGGGTTCTTGGACTCATCCGGCGACAGACCCGACAGGATCGCCCACTCGCCGCGGACGGTCCGGGCGACCTCGGCGCCGGAGCGGTCGATGAAGCATGCCTCCCCGATGCTGCCGGGGTAGAGGGTCTCCAGGTAGCTGAGACCGTTGTTGATCTCGTCCATCAGCGGGGCGTTCGTCCGGATCTTGGTGATCCGGTCACCCGGTGTGTCGTAGAAGTGCGCGAAGGCCGGGTTGTGGGCCGCCAGCAGGGTCAGGGACCGGGCGCGCGCGAAGTAGTCCGAGAGGACCTCGGCCTGCTCGTTGGCGCTGTGGGCCAGGCCGGCGTCGAGCGCGGCGCGTGCCTGGCTGCGTTGCCCCATGGCCGCACCCATCCCGGCGGGCAGCAGGCACAACGCCAGCAGCAGCGTGGCAGCCGAAATACCACGTAGGCGCATGGTGCCGACATCCCCTCCCGCGGCTGGATCAAGGCTTCCCCTGCACATCGGCAGCCACCCCCGCCAGCTGGAGGCCCAGTCTCTACGGCTGCCTGATCGTGGTCCTGGCGCTGATTGCGGTGCTCTCACGTCGTCCCCAACGTCGCCGTGAGGCTCGTGCCGTTCTCGAGCTTCTCTGGCCGCAGAGGCGCCGCAGGCTGCCTGACTGAGCCGCAGGGGTGGCCGTTGGGCCGAACGGGTGACCTGAGCGACCACAGCCTGCAGCGGGCGGGCGCTTGGCCCGACCCGCAGGTATGGAGGCGGAGGCAGCTCGGGCCCGGATCCCGTCGCAGCCCAGCCGGGCGACGACAGCGCCAGTGCAGTGGCCCGACTTTCCGGGTGCGGACATGCCCGCACCGGAGTCGGCCCGTCGAACGGCGCTCGTCCGTGGGTCTGCGGTCACCGCCATCGCCGCCACGCTGATGTATCTCTGCTGGCGGTTGACCAGCACGCTGGACGGCGCGTCCCTGATTCTGGCGATCCCCTTGCTGCTGCTCGAAGTGCACGGCCTGCTCTCCCTGGCGCTGCATACGGTGAACCTGTGGGACCTGGACTCGGTCGGGCAGGTCGTGTCCGCCGAGCCGAGCAGCCGTCGCTACAGGGT
>JBKPQU010000029.1:0-10391 GCA_046734255.1 Actinomycetota bacterium | reverse complement strand
CTGCTCGAGCTCGGCGGACACCGCTACCTGGTGTCGCCGCGGGGCGAAGGCCAGTGGGTGCGCAACCTGCGGGCGGCCGGGACCGGCGAGCTGCGCGTGGGCAGGCGCACGGAGGCGTTCCGCGGCAAGGAGTTGAGCGACGAGGAGAAGCTGCCCGTACTGCGGGCGTACCTGAAGCGCTGGAAGTTCGAGGTGGGCGTGTTCTTCGAGGGCGTCGGGCCCGACTCCAGCGACGAGGAGCTGCGTTCGGTCGCCGTCCGACACCCGGCGTTCGAGGTGCTCGCGCCGGGCTGAGCAGAGCGTCAGCTGCTGCGCACGTGCACGCTGCCGGCGCCGGCGTGCGCGATCACCCGGCGGGTGGCGGAGGGGTCGTTGACGACGTCGACCACGACGGCGCCGACGGCGGTGGCCTGCACGTCGTAGGACGCGTCGGGCAGGGTGATCTCCACCGCGCCCGCGTTGGACCGCGCCTCGACCCGGTCGGGCGGCTCCACGAAGGTGAGCTCGACCGCCCCGGCGTTCGTCTCCACGTCCAGGTCCCGGCAGGTGAGCTGGCTGCCCTGGACGGTCCCGGCGCGGGTGTCCGCGCGCACGCTGCCGGCCAGGTTCGACAGGTGCACCCGCCCGGCGCCGGTATGCAGCCTGACCTCGCTGCGCATCCCGTCCGCGCTGACCTCGCCGGCCCCGGTCGACCCGCGGACGCCGAGGCCGGCCGGGACCTCCACGCGGTAACTGGCTTCGCCGCCACGTTGCCAGCGGTGGTCCGCGCGGGTCTCCAGCCGCAGCACGCCGCTGACCAGCGTCTCGGTGCTCACCGGCCGAGCGAGCATCCAGCGGATCCTGCGCTCGACCCTGACCGGCCCGGCCGAGGCGACGAAGGAGACTGCACCGGAGGGCACCACCACCTCGACCCGCTGGACCGCGCGGGTCTGCTCGAACGAGGTCGTGCGGCGCTCTCCCCGGATGCCCAGTGCCATCAGCCCTCCGATCGCCAGGACGAGCACGATCACGGCGATCACGACGACCACGATAGGTCCCATCCGCCCTCCCTGTGACCTCGTGGCCCCGTCGTCCCGTGGCGCCCATCCTCTACCACGCAGTACCCCTTGTGAGGTTTGACCGAGGATGCGACGATCCAGCCGTCGTGCTCCGCGGCCTGCACCCTGCGGGTGGGTCAGGCAGGACGTCGGAAGGGGGCCTGCGATGACGCGCATCTTCCGCAGGACAGGCATCGCCGTGATCAGCGCCGTCGTGTGCGTCACCGTGGGCATCGTCCCGGCGAGCGCGGCCACACCGGCGTCCGGAGGCGTCGGGGCCGTCGGGGCGACCGGGCGCGCCGCTGCCTACCTGGCGCTGGGCGACTCGGTTCCGTTCGGCTACAACCCGCTGTTCCCCGCCGGGCCGGTGTCCGAATACGTGGGCTACCCGGAGCTTGCGGCGCCGCGGCTGCACCTGCCGTTGACGAACCTGTCCTGCCCGGGTCAGGCCAGCGGGGGGTTCGTCGCGCTGGGCGGCGCCGACAACGGTTGCTTCCTGTTCCGCGCGACGGTCGGCCTTCACACGAACTACGGCGGCTCGCAGCTCCATGCCGCGCTGGCCTTCCTGGCGGCGCACCCGAAAACCCGGCTGGTGACGATCACGCTCGGCGCCAACGACCTGTTCCTGTGCGCGAAGGCGTCGGCGGACGGATGCCTTGCCCCGCAGGAGATCGCGAGCACGCTCGCGACGTTCGCGGTCAATCTCGGCGGCGCGCTGCGGGCTATCCGCTCGGTGTATCACGGGAGGCTCGTGGCGGTGACCTACTACACGACCGACTTCTCGGACCCGGCCGTGACCGTACCGATCCAGGCGCTGGACACCGTGCTCTCCCGCGTGACGCGGGCGTTCGGCGGAACGGTGGCCGATGGCTACGCCGCATTCGAGAAGGCGTCGGCGCCGTTCGGCGGCAATGCCTGCGCGGCCGGCCTGCTGATCGCCCTGCCCGGCGGGACCTGCGACATCCACCCCTCGACGGCCGGCGCCACGCTGCTCGCCGGCGCGGTCGTGAAGGCGGCCGGCCCGCTCAGCCGGCGACGTTGATCTCGACGATCACGCGTTCCGGGTGCACCCGCATCAGCAGCTCACCGGGTACGCCGTTGCGCCGGCCGAACTCCTCCGCCCGGTTCTGACCCATGTACCGCCCGCCGATCCGGGCGGCCCACTCCGTGACCTCGGCCAGGTCGTCGGTCACGGTCACCCGGCCACGGACCGTGACGTACGAGAACGGCGGCCGCTCGTCGTCCCAGCACAGCGCCACCCGCGGATCGCGCCGGATCGCGCGCCCCTTCACCGTGTCCTGCCCACACGTGAAGACGATCACCGCGTCCTCGCCCTCACCGTCGAGGTCCACCCATACGGGGACGACATGCGGCGACCCGTCGGCGCGGGTGACCGCGAGCTTGGCGGTGCGCGCGGGCGTCGCGGTCACGAACCGCTGCCACCAGCCGGGCGGGACGTCGGTCTTCGGCACGGCCGCCACCCTAGTGGCGTCCTCGGAACGCCGCCGCCACGATGCGACCGGCGGGACATCGAGGCCGGCGAGGAAGGGAGATCTCCGTGACACATGTGTGCGTGACCGGTGCGAGCGGCCGGGCCGGGCGGGTGGTGGTCGAGGAACTGTTGCGGCACGGCCACGAGGTGCGAGCGACGGACGTCGTCCCGGCACCGACTGACCCCGGCGTGCCGCTGCTGCGCGCGGACCTGACCGACTACGGCCAGGCGGTCGAGACGCTCGACGGGACGGACGCGGTGATCCACCTGGCCAACATCCCCGCCCCGGAGATGTTCACGCCCGCGGAGACGTTCAACCGCAACACCGCGATGAACTTCAACGTCTTCCACGCGGCGGCCCACCTGGGGCTGGACCGGGTGGTATGGGCCTCCAGCGAGACCACGCTCGGCCTGCCGTTCGACATCCCGCCGAGGTACGCACCGGTCGACGAGGACCACTTCCCCTACCCGACCACGACGTACGCGCTGTCCAAGGTGGCCGCCGAGACGCTGGCGAGGCACATCTCCGGGTGGTCGGGCATCCCGTTCGTCGCGCTGCGCTTCTCCAACATCCTCGACCCGGGCGACTACGAGCAGTTCCCCGGGTACTGGGGCGATGCTCGGCTGCGCAGCTGGAACCTGTGGGGCTACATCGACTCCCGGGACGCCGCGGCCGCCTGCCGGCTCGCCCTGGACGCACCGGTCCAGGGCAGCGCGAGCTACATCATCGCCGCCGCCGACACCGTGATGACCCGGCCGTCGGCGGACCTGCTGCGCGAGGTGTTCCCCGGCGTCCGGCTGACCCGCGACGTCCCGGGCTTCCAGACGCTGCTGGCGATCGACCGTGCCGAGCAGGCCCTGGGGTTCTCCCCGGAGCACTCGTGGCGCGACCACGTCACAGCACCCGTGCCCTGACCTGGCGGCGATCCGTACCCCGGCGAACACGAAGAGGAACGGATCACGCTCCCGGGGCGGGACGGTGCCCCGATCGACCTAGCGGTGGCCCGATCTCCTGGGCTTATGCTTCGCGCGAATCCCGCCCGATCGAAGGAGATCGCCGTGTCCGAGCCGGTCAAGTCGGTGCTGCACGAGGCGCAGGAGGCGGCCGGTGCCACGTTCCGGGACGAGGACGGCTGGCTGTGGACCGAGAGCATCGGCAGCGACCTCGCCGGGTACGAGGCGGTCCGCGACGGGATGGCGATCTGGGACATCTACCCGCTGATCAAGTGGGAGGTGACCGGGCCGCACGCCCGGGCGGCGATCCAGCGCGTGTACACCGTCGACCTCACCGGGCAGGGCGTCGGCAAGGTCAAGTACGGCGCATTCGTCGACGAGGCCGGGCTGCTGGTCGACGACGGGACCGTCTACAAGCACGCCGATGACCACTACTGGGTGCTGACCAACGCCGAGGACACGGGCGACCACCTGCTCGCCCACGCCGACGGCCTGGAGTTCACCCTGGTCAACCGCACCCTGGAGATGCCGCTGATCTCCGCACAGGGGCCTCGGTCGCGGGAGATCCTGCAGGGTCTGACCGACGCCGACCTGTCCGGCCTGCGGTACTACAACTTCCTCAGCGAGCGGGTGCAGGTCGCCGGGGTGACGACGTGGCTGGCGCGCACGGGCTTCTCCGGCGAGCTGGGCTTCGAGCTGATTCCCGATCCGGACGGAGCGCCCGCGCTTTGGGCAGCGCTGAACGAGGCCGGCGGCGTCCCGTTCGGGTTGACGGTGCTGGAGCCGGTGCGGGTCGAGGCGGGCCTGATCGTCTACGCCAGCGACTACGACCCCGGAGAGGACACGCCGTACGACGTCTCGATGGACCGCTACGTCGCGCTCGACAGCGACGCGGCCTTCCTCGGCAAGGAGGAGCTGCGGCGGATCTCGCTCTCACCGCCGCGGCGCCTCCGGACGCTACGGATCTCCGGCGACGAGCTTCCCGAGATGGGTGCGCCGGTTCTCGTCGAGGGCGCCGAGGTCGGCGTCGTGACCAGCCCGGCGAACAGCCCCCGGATGGGCCTGCTCGCGCTCGCCAAGCTCGACACGGCCGAGGCGTCGGCGGGCAACCGGGTGCAGGTCGCGGTCGGCGACGGCACCGTCGACGCCACCGTCGACGAGCTGTCGGTCAAGGACCCGCAGAAGCTCCGCGCCCGCGGCTGACCCCGCGCGACTGCCTGCCTGAGCAGCCTCGTTGCGCGTTCACTGTGCGGCTTTACGCGCATCCTCCATGCCCACGGTGTGACACCGCGGCATTCCTATGCCCACGGTGTCACGCCGTGGGCAACAGGGAGGGGGCGGGCAGGCCCGTCACTGGGGGCGGAGCGCGAGCCAGACCGCCTTGGCCGGCACGGCGCCGCGGTTCGCCCAGGAGTGTTTCTGGTCGGTGCGGAAGTGCAGGGCGTCCTGGGGGCCGAGGCTGAAGCAACGGCCGTTCACCTCGAAGTCCAGCCGGCCCTCGACGACGTAGATCAGCTCCTCGCCGGGATGTTCCATCGGCTTGTCACCGCTGCTGGCGGCGGGGATGACGGTCGCGCGGGCGCCGGCGAGGAAGAACCGGCCGTACGGGCCGCTGATCCCGGACAGGGAGATGCCCTGGTGCGAGGTGTAGATCGGGCGGTGCTCGGCGGAGGGCGTGAAGACGATCGGCTCCGAGGAGTCCTGCTCCTCGTCGACGAAGTAGGACACCGGGCGGTTGAGCGCGCCGGCGATCTTCAAGAGCGTGGTGATCGTCGGCACCATGTCGCCCTGCTCGATCTTGTGGATCGCCGCCGGCGAGACGTCCGAGCGGGCGGACAGCTGCTGCAACGACAGCCCGGTCTGCTTGCGCAGCGCGCGAAGTTTCGGGCCGATCGAGGAGATGATGCGCTGGAGTTCGGTCGGCATGGGCGCGCCACCCCTTTGTGGTCCTCCCCCGTCCGGGGCTGGCCGGGGGCCATCGGCAGGGCGGGAAAGATTCTCCTGCCAACCCTTGACTGAGCCTGCGTGCACTTCAAGGATAGTGGACGTTCCATCACGCATCGGAAAGGCTTTCCGCCTGCCCAGGTGCTTTTCTGGCTGCCCAGACAGGGAGGACGCCGGGTGCCCCAGCGGATCGCCATCATCGGGGGCGGTGCCGCGGGCATCGGTGCCGCAGGTGGCGCGAAGGCGTCCGACCCGTCCGCCGAGGTCGTGGTCTTCACCGAGTACGAGGACGCCGCCTACAGCCCGTGCGGCATCCCGTACGTGCACGGCAAGGAGATCCCCGACTTCCAGCGGCTGTTCCTGGCACCCAAGGAGGCCTACGTCGAGGCCGGCATCGACATCCGGTACGAGACCCGGGTCACGCGGATCGACCCGGCCGGCAAGACGCTGGACGTGGAGGGCCAGGGCGAGGTCGCCTGGGACAAGCTGATCGTCGCCACCGGCTTCGACTACGCCGACCCGGGCGTACCCGGCAGCGACCTCGGGAACCTGTACTACGTCAAGAACATCCGCCGTGCGATGGAGTGGGACAAGGTGCTGGACGACGTCCGCACCGCCGTCGTCGTCGAGGCATCGCCGCTCGGCCTGGAGATGGTCACCGCGCTGCTGCACCGGGGCATCACCACGCACCTGGTGGACCCCACGCCGTGGGCGCTGTCGGTGGCCACCGACCCGGACATCGCGAAGCCGGTCGAGGACTCCTGGGTCGAGATGGGCGCCCAGTTGCACTTCAACACCCGGCTGGAGGCCTTCCGCGGCAGCGGGACGGTCAGCTCGGTGTCGACCTCGGACGGCGACATCGACTGCGACCTCGCCGTGGTCTGCACCGCGAAGGTGGCGAACACCCGGCTCGCCCAGGCGGCGGGCCTGAAGGTGGGGTCGGCCGGCGGGCTGATCGTCGACGAGACCATGAAGACCCCCACCGCGGACGTGTGGGCGGCCGGGGACTGCGTGGAGATCCCGCACGGTGTCTCCACGGTGCCGGTCCAGGGCCTGTCCGGCAGCCACGCGTACGCGCAGGGCAAGGTCGCCGGGGCCAACGCCGCCGGCGGCCGCCGCCGGTACCAGCCGGTCTACGTCCCGTGGGGGATGGTGGCCGGCATGTGGATGATCGGCGGGGTCTCCTTCAGTGAGACCCTGGCCACCGCGCTCGGCATGCCGTACGTGCTGGGGATCGGCCAGGGGATCTCCCGGGCCCGCTACTACCCCGACGTCAAGCCGGTGCGGGTCAAGCTGCTCGGCGAGCCGGGCACGCTGCGCCTGATCGGCGCCCAGATGGTCGGCGGTGAGGGGATCAAGGAGCGCGCGGATCACCTCGCGATGGCCGTGCGGGCCGGGATCACCCTGCGCGAGCTGGCCACGATGGAGAACGTCTACTCCCCGCCGATCGGTGCGCTGAACGAGCCGATCGCGCTGGCCGCGCAGAACGCGCTGTCCCGGCTGGACGGCTGAGCGTGGCCACCGCACGGCGAGGATTCAGCCGCTGGTTGCGCGCCCGCTCCGAGCAGTCCCTGAAGCAGGCGGCCTGCGCCCAGATCGCGGCCCGGTACGGCGGGCGCGTCCCGCCCGCGCCGCGCGGCGCGGACCGCTTCTGGGTCTCGGTCTACGCGCCGGTGTTCCACCGGCTCCCGCGAGGGCTGCGCACCATGGTGATCGCACGGATGCCGGGCAGTCACCGCCAGAACTGGACCTACCCGAGCCGTCCCGCCGGGCCGGCCGTCTGACCCACCGGGCCGTCCCGCCGGGCCGGCCTTCTTCCCCCAGCGCCGAGGAGGCACCAGGTGACCACCAAGACCAACGACATCCCGCGCGCCGCGGCCGGCGACGTCCTGTTCGACACCTCCGAGAAGGTGTTCGAGGACATCCAGGCCAACCCCGGCGAGAAGGCGTTCGTGTTCATCCATACGGTGCCGTTCGAGGGTTCGGTCGCCCTGGTCAACCTCAAGACCGCGACTCGGTTGGTGCGCAAGGGATTCGACGTCCATATCGTGCTCTACGGGCCGGGCGTGCTGCTGGGCGCCGGGACCCGCGGCTACCCGTCGGTGGGCACCGAGGGCTTCCCCGGGAACCTCGCGGTGAACGAGCAGCTCAAGACGCTGATGGCCGAGGGGGCACACGTCTACGCCTGCCGGTTCGCAATGGGCGCGCTGTACGGGTTCCGCGAGGACGACCTGCTCGAGGGGATCAAGGCGTTCAACCCGCTGGACGTGCTCGACTCCGCGCTCACCGCATGGCGGGCCGGCGCCTTCCAGCTCAACACCTGGACGGTGTGAGCCCGCGCGTCGCAGACGATCGAAACTGCCGGAGGGAGGTCGCCGCGTGGACGGCATCCACGACATGGGCGGCATGCAGGGATTCGGCCATGTGTCGCCGATCGACGCGGCCGAGCCGGTGTTCGACGAGCGCTGGGAGGCCAAGACGTTCGCGCTGGCGTTGCTGGCCAACCGGGTCGCCGGCACGAACCTGCACGCCTTCCGGCATGCGATCGACCGGGTGCCGCCGGCGGAGTACCTGTCCGGCTACTACGAGCGCTGGCTCGGGTGCGCGGAGAACCTGTTGCTGGACAGCTCGATCCTCGCCGAGGGAGCGATCGACGCCCGGGCCCGGCGGCTGCGCGGTGAGGACGTCGCGGAGCCGCCGGTGCCCGAACCGAACAAGCCGCAGATGCCCAGCGGAGGCGGGGGCAACATGCGGCAGGTCGACCAGCCGCCGGCGTACGCGGTGGGCGATCGGGTGCATGCCCGCGACGTGCACCCGATCGGCCACACGCGGCTGCCGCGCTACGTCCGCGGCCGGACCGGGACCGTCCGGAAGGTGCTCCCCGCACAGGTTTTCCCGGACACCGCGGCGCACTTCATCGGCGAGAACCCGCAGCAGGTCTACGAGGTGGCGTTCCCGTCCAAGCAGCTGTGGGGGGACGCCGCCGAGGACTTCGTGCTTACCGTCGACCTGTACGAGAGCTACCTGGAGCCCGCGCCATGAGCAGCAGCGAGACCACCGAACGGATCGACCCCGCGCTGCGCGCCGAGGCGTTGGAGTCGCTGCTGACCGAACGAGGGCTGATCGAGTCCGCCACCGTCGAGGGCTTCATCAAGACCTACGAGACCTCGGTCGGGCCGATGAACGGCGCGAAGGTGGTGGCCCGCGCCTGGACCGACGAGGAGTACCGTGCCCGGCTGCTCGCCGACGGGACCGGGGCGATCGCCGACCGCGGCTTCAAGGGCCCGCAGGGTGAGCACATCGTCGTGCTGGAGCAGACCGACGACCTCCACCACGTCGTGGTGTGCTCGCTCTGCTCCTGCTATCCGTGGCCGGTTCTGGGGTTGCCGCCGTCGTGGTACAAGGACCCGGCCTACCGGTCACGGGTCGTCCGCGAGCCGCGGGCGGTGCTGCACGAGTTCGGCCTCGACCTGGCCGAGCAGACCCGGATCGAGGTGCACGACTCCAGCTCCGAGGTGCGCTACATGGTGCTGCCGCAGCGGCCGGCCGGCACCGAGGGCATGTCCGAGGAGGAGCTCGCCGGGCTGGTGACCCGTGACGCCCTGGTCGGGGTGGGCGTCGTGGGCGCGCCGTGAGCACGACGTGAATGGGGTGTCCGCCGACCCCGCCTACCGGCTGGACGTCGAGGGGCCCGGGGCGCCGCCGCGCAGCAACGGGGAGCTGGTGTTCTCCGCACCCTGGGAGAGCCGCGCGTTCGGCCTGGCGATGGCGCTGGCCGACGGGGGCGTCATCGAGTGGGAGACCTTCCGCCAGGCCCTGATCGCGCAGATCGCCGCGTTCGAGGCCGCGCACCCGGACGGCGAGGGGTGGAGCTACTACGCCTGCTGGCTGGCGGCGCTGGAGTCCGTGCTGGCCGGCGGCGTGCTGTCCGGCGACGACGTTCGCGCCCGGGTGGATCAGCTGGCCGCCCGCCCGGCCGGGCACGATCACGACGACGGCGACCACGGCGACCACGATCATCACGATCACCGGTGAGCGAGGCCGAGACCAAGACGAACGTCGCGGTCGCCCGGTGGGAGGGTGACTGGCGGGCCCGGGTGCGGACCGGGGACTTCGAGCTGGTCGTCGACGAACCCCCCTCGGCCGGTGGCACCGGCACGGGGCCGCAGCCCACCGACTACCTGATGACCGCGCTCGCGTCGTGCTTCACGCTCGCGGTGGCCTGGGCGGCGCGCAAACGGGACGTGCAGTTGCCGGACCTCGAGGTGCGCGCGACCGGAACCTACGACGGCCCACGCTTCAAGCACCTGCGGCTGACCGTGACGAGCAGCCTGCCCGCCGAGCAGCTGCGCCCGCTGCTGGAACCCGCGCGGCGGGCGTGCTACGTCTCGAACACCCTCGCGCTGTCACCGCCGATCGAGGTCGAGATCGGCTGAGCCGGCCACCGATCCGGTCAGGAATCGAGAAGCCTCATGGGTCTGGGCGGACCTAGCCTTTCGACGAAGGCCGTCAGGACACCGTGCCCCGAAGCGTCAAGGAGGGAACCCCGAATGCCCGCGAAGAATGCCAAGACCGAGTCCCAGGGCTTCAGCGCCGAGGAGCGCGCCGCGATGAAGAACCGCGCCGCCGAGCTGCGCGCCGAGGGCAAGCAGGGCGCCAAGAAGGCCGACGGCCTCCAGGCGGCCCTCGACAGCATCGCGGAGATGTCGCCTGAGGACCGTGCACTCGCCGAGCGCGTGCACGTGACCGTGATCACGACCGCCCCCGACCTGATGCCGAAGACGTGGTACGGCATGCCCGCCTACGCGAACGCGGACGGCAAAGTCGTCCTCTTCTTCCAGAACTCGGGCAAGTTCAACTACCGCTACTGCACGCTCGGCTTCCAGGACACCGCGAACCTCGACGACGGCGACATCTGGGCGACGTCCTATGCGCTGATGAAGTGGAGCCCGGCGGTCGAGGCG
>JBKPQU010000028.1:0-8501 GCA_046734255.1 Actinomycetota bacterium | reverse complement strand
CTGCTGTCGCGGGCGAACGCATCCGGCCCGGGCAACCCGTCGGCAGCCACGAGCGCTCTCGGCACCTGCGGGCCGCCGCCGGGCGTCGCCGGTGGTTCCAGTCCCCGGTCGATCGCCTCGAGGTGCTGCTTGATGACGCGCAGCGGCAGGTAGTGGTCGCGTTGGGCGGACAACACGTAGCGCAGCCGCGCGATGTCGTCGCGGGAGAACTTGCGGTACCCGGACGGCGTCCGCTCCGGCTCGATCAGCCCCTCCGACTCGAGGAAGCGGATCTTCGAGATCGTCACGTCCGGGAACTCCGGGCGCAGCCTGGCGAGCACCTCGCCGATGTTCATCGCCGGCCGCGGCGCCCCCAGGCGCCCGGCCGCTGCATTCACCACCGCGGCTCACCCCCCGGCGTCGCCGGTGTCCTTCCAGCCGGTGTCCTGCGGGCTCGGGTGGAAGATCATCCGGTACTTTCCGATCTGCACCTCGTCGCCGGCCCGCAGCACGGCCTCCTCGATCCGGTCGCGCTGCACGTAGGTGCCGTTGAGGCTGCCGACGTCGCGGACGACGAACTGCTCGCCCCGGCGCAGGAACTCCGCGTGCTTGCGTGACACCGTTACATCGTCGAGGAAGATGTCGCTGTCCGGGCGGCGCCCCGCCGTGGTGCGGTCGGCATCCAGCAGGAATCGTGCGCCGGCGTTGGGCCCGCGACGGACGATCAGCAGCGCCGAGCCGCCCGGCAGCGCCTGGACGGCGGCCTCGTCGGCGTCGCTGAGCCTGGCCTCGCTCGGCTCGGCCACCTCCGGGGTGCTGAGTGCACCGAGGGAGACCGTGGTGTCCGCAGACAGAGATCCGCCTTCCCGGCGCTCTTCCTCCACCGGCTCTTGTCCAGCCCCCGACGTCGGCGACGACATCTCAGCCTCCTCCTCCTGACGCCCCTCAGCCCGGCCGCCTCGCGCTTCGTTGTAGGCCCGGCCGCGGCCCGCGCCGGCACGATGGCCCGCGACGGCGACCGTGCAGACGGCCAGCGTAGCCCGCGCGCCGCGCGGGCCAGCACTGAGCGGCCCGGTGCCGGGTCAGCCCAGGCCGGCCTGGTACTCCTCGGCGGAGAGCAGCCCCTCCACCTCGCCCGGGTCGTCCGGTCTGACCTCGAACATCCAGCCCTCGCCGTAGGGGTCGGCGTTGGCCAACTCCGGCGCCTCCTCCAGGGCCGGGTTCCGCGCGGTGACCGTGCCGGTGACCGGGGCGTAGATCTCGCTGACGCTCTTGGTCGACTCGACCTCCCCGCACGGCTGGCCGGCCTTCACCCGGGTGCCGTCGTCGGGCAGGGAGATGAACACGATGTCGCCGAGGGCCTCCTGGGCGTACCCGGTGATCCCGACCCGGACGGCGTCGCTGCCTGGCCGGACCCACTCGTGCTCCGCGGTGTAGCGCAGGTTCTCGGGGTAGTCGTTCTGGGCCATCGGTCGTCGTTCTCCTAGGGTGTGCCGGCCGGGGCCGGGTGAGCGTATTGGGGGGTTCGGACCGTTCGCAAGGCGTCCACGAGCAGGGTCTGGTCGGTGTGCACGGTGCCGGTCGCCGACTGCTGGCGGAGTACCTCGAGCACCCCGCCGGGGATCTGCAGGGCGGCGGTCAGCGTCTGCGGATCGCCGATCACGACGAACGTGTACGGCGGCTGCAGCAGCATCCCGTCCACCGTCACCCCGCCGGTGCCGTCGACGAACGCCGTGCTGGCCACCACCCGGACCGAGTTGATCTGCAGTGCCTCGGCGCCGGCGTCCCGCAGTTCCTGGAGGGTGTCGAGCAGAACCGAGGCGGTCACCTGGCCCTGCGGGTCGTCGATCCGCAGGACGATCCCGGGCCCGCTGGCGGGGGCGGTCCCGGCGAGGATGCCGAGCACCTCCAGCCGCTCGCGGGCGGCCTGCTCGGCCGCGGCGGAGCGACCGGCCCCGGACTCGAGCCGGTCCCGGGTGTCCTGCAGGCGCCGCGCCTCGTCGTCCAGCCGGGCCGAGCGCTCGGAGATGTTGTCGAGGATGCCGAGCAGGTCGGACTGCCGCAGGGACGCCAGGCCCTGGGTCTGGGTCTGCCGGGCCTGGACCACGAGGGCGAAGCCGAGGACCGCGCACAGCAGCCCGGCCAGCAGCTGGGCGCGGGTGACCCGCGGGCGCATCGCGGCCAGCAGCCGGGTGCGGGCGCCGGGCGCGGCCTGCTCGGTCGAGCCTGCCGGGCCGGTGGGACCGGCGGGACCGGGCTCGGGTGCCGGTGGGCTCGGCTCGGTCACGTCATGCCTTCAGCAGGTGCCGCCGGATCGCCGCGGCGTTGGAGAAGATTCTGATGCCGAGGACGACCACGACCCCGGTGGACAGCTGCGAGCCGACCCCGAGCTGGTCGCCGAGGTACACGATCAAACCGGCGACGACCACGTTGGACAGGAACGAGATCACGAACACGCGCTCGTCGAAGATCCCGTCGAGCACCGCCCGCAGGCCGCCGAAGACGGCGTCCAGGGCGGCGACCACCGCGATCGGGAGGTAGGGCTCCAGCCACACCGGCACCGTCGGCTCGAGTACCAGGCCGGCGATGATGCCGATCATCAGGCCGACCACGGCGATCACGGCGTGCCCTCCGGTGAGGGAGTGCTCCTGGCCGGGGTCGGTGGCGGCGAACCGGCCGGTGCCGTCGCCGACGGCGTGACGTCCGGGTGCGCCGAGCGCAGGACGAGGGACCCCGCCCCCGGCAGGGTCAACGATCTCTCGGTGGACACGCTGACCTGGATCCCGTAGTTGTCCCGCAAGGACTGCACGTACGCTCCGGCCATGTCGGCGGCGAAACCCGCCTGCAGCTGCGCCGGATCGCCGATTGCCTCGACGACGTACGGCGGCACCAGGGGCCGGAAGTCGACGAGGATAGCCTGCCCCGCGGAGCGGATCGCCGACAGGGTGGTGAGGCGTTCCCCGTTGATCGAGACCGCTTCCGCGCCGGCCGCCCACAGCCCGTTCACGATGATCTGCAGGTCACGGTCGAGCACCTGACCCTGGTCGGTGCCGGCGGCCTCGCGCGGGTCCTGCCCGACCGCGCTGGAGGTGCGCGCGTCCGCGATTCGGTAGCGCAGGCCGGGACCCGTCACCGGTAGCTCGCCGCTGATCAGGCCGAGCGTCTGGACTTGTTTCGCCAAGGCCGATTCCGCGCCGCCCGCCAGGGCCTGGTCCTGGATGCGGGCGATCTGCGAGCGGAGCGCCTCGTTGGCGCGCTGGCGCTGGTCGGCCAGCGCGGTACGGCGCTCGACCTCCTGCTCCAGCTGGAGCCGCTGGGTGCGCACCTGACCGCCGTCCGGTCGCAGGTGTGCGGCCGCCACCGTGGCCAGGAGCCCGGCCCCGAGGGCGAGCAGCAGGGTGACCGTCGCGGCCGAGCGCGAGCGGGGGGCGCGCCGCTGCGCGGCCAGGGCGTACCCGGGGTCGAGGGGGTTGCTCATCGCCTCCAGCAGCAGCGACATCGAGGCGTCCGGGCGGCGGCCGCTCGCTGGAGGTGCCGCCGCCGCGCCTTCGCCGGCTCTCGGTTGCACCGTCACGTCGTCGGCGCTCCCTCCGACGGCGCGGTCTGCTCGCCGGCGCCCTCCGTACCGGCCGCCTCGCGGCGAGCTGCCGAGATGACGTCACGGACCTGGCGGAGGTAGAGCACGCCCGCCCACCAGTACAGGCCGACGCCCCACCAGGCGAAGGCCCAGCCGATCGGGCGGGCGATGTCGCCGGCCGTGCTGGGCGCGTCGCCGAGCAGCAGCAGCGGGAAGGCGTACAGCAGGCAGAACGTCGCGACCTTGCCGGCGAAGTTGACCGGCAGGGGGCCGTACCCGTACCGGGCCAGCGCGGGAATGGTCAGCGCAAGCAGGGCATCACGGCCGACGATCGCGATCACCAGCCACCACGGCACCACCTCGCGCCAGCCCAGGCCGAGCAGGGTGGCGAGGATGTAGAGGCGGTCCGCGAACGGGTCGAGGAGCTGACCGATCCGGGACACCTGACCCCACCGGCGGGCCAGATAGCCGTCGAGGTAGTCGGTGATCCCGCTGATCGCCAGAACCAGCAGCGCGAAGCCGTCGTGCTTCGTGATGATCAGCCAGGCGAACACCGGCACCAGCAGCAGGCGGAGCAGGCTCAGCGCGTTCGGCACGGTCAGCACGCGGTCGCTGACCGCAGGCTCACCCGCCACCTCGCCCCCTCGTCGCGCTGCCGCACCCGCGGGCTGCCGCTCTGCGGCGCCGCCGCATCTGCGCCCAGCCTACGCGGGCGGAGTCGGCGGTTCGGGCGGCTGTCACCGAGGAGGCATCCGCAGGGCGCCGTCCAGCCGGATCACCTCACCGTTGATCACCGGGTTGGAGACGATGTGTCCGACCAGTGCGGCGTACTCGTCGGGGCGGCCGAGCCGGGCCGGGTGCGGCACCTGCGCGCCGAGTGACGCGCGCGCCTCCTCGGGAAGTCCGGCGAGCAACGGGGTGTCGAACAGGCCGGGAGCGATGGTCACGACCCGGATCTCGCGGTCCGCGAGGTCGCGGGCCAGAGGCAGGGTCATGCCGACGACGCCTCCCTTCGAGGCGGCGTAGGCGGCCTGGCCGATCTGGCCGTCGAAGGCCGCGATCGAGGCCGTGCACACGACGACGCCGCGCTCGCCGTCCGCGAGCGGCGGCTGGGCGGCGATCCGCTCGACGCCGAGGCGGATGACGTTGAACGTCCCGAGCAGGTTGATCTCGACCACGCGGCGGAAGGCGGCCATCGGCGTCGCCGTCCCGTCGCGGGCGAGCACGCGGGCGGGTGGTCCGATCCCGGCGCAGTTCACGACGACCCGCAAGGGGCCCAGCCCCTCGGCGACGTCCAGCGCGGCGGAGACCTGCTCCTCGTCGGTGACGTCGGCGGCGGCGAACCTGGCCCGCTCCCCAAGCCCGGCCGCCGCCGTCTCGGCCTCGGAGGTGGGAAGGTCGACGATCACGACGCCGGCTGCCTTGACGAGCAGGTGCCGGGCGGTGGCGAGGCCGAGTCCGGAGGCCCCTCCAGTGACGAGCGCGACGCCGTCGGTGAGATCCACGAGCGCCTATTCTGCGCGATCACCCGGCCGGGCCCGGTCGGCGGTCGCCCCGGGTCGTCGTGGTGGGTGCGATAGCATCCTGGCGGTTCCGGACGCGCGCCTATCGGCCGTTTCCGGACTCACGGGACGTGGCGCAGCTTGGTAGCGCACTTGACTGGGGGTCAAGGGGTCGCGAGTTCAAATCTCGCCGTCCCGACCAGAAGCCGCAGGTCAGAGAGGTTCCGGACTCCGGTCCGGGGCCTCTCTTGATCTTCGGGAGCCACAACGGGAGCCACCCCGCCTAAGCGGAGTCCGACGCCTTCTCAAAGATCTTGTCCATGGTCGCCGCGCCCTTGGTCAGCGCAGGGCGGATCTCATGCCGGTACACCGTCTCGGTGACGTTGGTAGACACATGCCCGACGAGCTGGCTGATGTCCTCCAGCGGCACGTCACTCGCGCTCAGAATCGACACGAACGAATGACGCAGCTGGCGGGGAGTCCACTGCTCCCCCAGCCCGGCCGCCTTGGTGATCTGGCCGAGCTCCCGCCGCACCCGCCAGCGATCAAGGGCGGTGCCATCCTCACGGCAGAAGACGAGCCCGTGATCCTGCCACGCATCGCCAGCCCGCAGCCGTTCCGCCGTCTGCCGCGTGCGGTGTGCCCGCAGCGCCGCGACGACCTTCCTGGGCAGCTGGAGGACTCGCCGCGACCGCCGTGTCTTGGTGTCTCCTTTAGCGCGCACCGACCGGTAGACCGCAACGGTGCCCGCGTCCACATCAACCTCAGACCACAGCAGCGCCCGTGCCTCCTCCGTGCGCACACCGGTCATCAGAGACAGCACCACGTACGCCGAGAGCCGACAATTATCGGCCGAGTCCAGCGTCGCCAGGAGCTGAATCGCCTCCGCAAGTGTCATGGCCCTTGATGGCCGCCCGGCCCGCCCCTCGGGAACTGTGATCAGGCTGGCGACATTGCGCCGCACCTTGTCACGCGCCTGCGCATGACGGATCGCGCGCTCCACAATCTGGTGAATCAGCCTCAGCGACCGAGTCGATAACTCCCCCGCCCGCTCATCCATCCAGGCATCCAGCCGGTCGGCCGTCAGCTCCTTCAGCTTCACCTGCCCGATCTGCGGAATGATGTTCCGATCGGCCATCGACCGGTAGTTGGCGATCGTCGCTGGGGACTTCCCCTTAAGCCCGTTGCCGAGAAGGTCCTCCACCCCATCCCGCACGGTGTAGCTCAGCCCGGCGGTGACGCCAGCCTCCAGGTCATCAACAACCTCGCGCCGCCTGTCCTTGACCTGTGCCTTGGTCCTGCCCTTGCGCTTTATCCGCAGCCGGTTGCCGTTCCGGTCAAAGCCGCGGCTAATCGCACCCGTATAGCCACCTCCCTCCGGATAGATGGTTGCTTCGTACCTGCCGATCATGATCTTCATCTGACACATCCTCGAACCCTCTGGTCAACTCGCCTCTTCCAGCAATGACACGAACTCGGCAAGATGCTGATCCGTGATCCGCCGCGATCTGCCGATCTTGATGCTGCGAAGCTGACCAGTCCGCAGCAGGACATACACCTTGTCCCGACCGATGTGCAGCATTTCAGCGATCTGCTCGACGGTGTATCCACGCATGTGACTCACCTCCTTCCCCTCCGAGTTGTGATCGCGTTCAAGCCGCCGGAGGTAACCGGCGTCTGTCTTCATGGGCGATCTCGTCACGGCCAACCCGTCGATGCTCACGAGCGAGCCCCGGGGAGGTGTTGGCCAGGAGGGCGTCTCCGGTGGTGTGCCAGCCGATGCCGGCGAAGCTGAGGCTGCCGAGAAGGAGCGTGGTCTCCTGGTCGCTCTCAACGCGGAGCCGACCGAACGGGCGGCGGTCGTGGAGGTGTTCTCGCCGCCAGGCGATCCGGGCCTGGCGCAGTGCCGTGAGGGTGGTGGAGTAGCGGCGGCTCTTGGTGGAGAAGTGGCCGCCGAAGCCGAGCATGTGCGCCCAGCGGCGTAGCCGGCTGTATGCCAGCCGCCCACTGGTCTCTTCCCTGTGGGTGTCGGCGCCGGGTCGACCGAGCCGCCGGCACGCGGCGAGGAGCCGCCCGCTGTGCGTGGCCGGGTCGGCGTGACCCCGGATGGTCGCGGCGGTGAGCCGGGCCGAGGTGTGGCCGGTGGCCTCGGTGGCTTTGGTCGCGTACTTGGCCAGGTAGCCGGCGACGGCGGTCTCGCTGATCGGGCCGGTGCCGAGCTGCTGCCGGGTGGCCGCGTGGACAGGGCGGATGTCCAGCTGCTGCCCCCACCTGATGGGCCAGCCCTCGACCCGGTCCGCGTGCGCCGGTGTGTCGAACTGGGTGCTCCGCGCGGCGTGCCCGAGGAGAGCGGCGAGGACCTCGAATGTCGCGAAGCTCGGTGGTGGGGCGGGGACCTCGAGGAGGTCCCCGTCGGGGGTGACGCGAAGGTTGGGGTCGGTGTGGTCGAGGCGGAGGATGGCGTGGAAGTGGACCACGCCGCGGGCCTGCATCTCGGCGACCTTCCCGAACGACACCCGCGCCTGGTAGCCGCGCAGCTGCTTGCCGAGGGTGGTGAGGGTGCGCCGCCACAACTCACCGGCGGCCATGTTCCACACCGCCTGGTGGTCGTGGTCGTAGCAGTCCAGGCACAGCGGCCGACCGAGTGCGGGATCCCCATCGTGATGAGTCGCCGCGCAAGCCAGTTGCACGCCGTGCGGGCAGGTCTGCGGCTTGCGGCGGGGTCGGCACGGCCGGGGGCGGCCGTTGAGCGCGCGGGTGGTGTGCACCAGCCCGAATGACGGGGCGGTGAGGGTGACGAACGCGAAGGGGTGGCCGCGGACGGTCTCGGGTAGTCCTTTGCCGCCGGCGATGCCGGCGTGGATGAGTTGGTAGGTGTCGGCGCGGTAGACCTCGGAGCAGGCGGGGCAGACGATCTTGCGGCGGTTCCCGCAGGGCTTGTAGATCACCGCGTCCGGCAGGGTCGCGGTGGTGGTGGTCGCGGTGATCTCTCCGGTGCGGGTGTCGATGATGTGTAGGTCCCCGGCCAGCCGCACCGGGTGGGTGCACTCCCCCGCTCCCGCAACGTGCGCCAGCCATGCCCTGTAGCCGGGCTTCCTGGCCCGCTGAATAGCCGTGCCAAGGGTGTCCCCGAGCACAGGAGTCGGGATCTCCGCCTTGATGGTGGGCTCGGCGGGGGCTCCCACCTCCGGCCTGGGGTGCGGGTCGGGGGTGGGAGTCGGCGTCGAGACCGACGTGAGTGGCGAGGTCATGCCCTGGTGGTGGTCCGCTTGCTGGTACGCCGGCGGACCGGTGGGATGGGCGGAACCTTCGCAGCCCTGGCAGCCGTCCCATCGCTCTGGCCGAGGTGGGCTTGGCGTTCTACTTCCGCTCGGACCTGGCTTGCCAGGAGGATCTGCCGGGTGCATTCGGTCCGGTCCAGGCTCTCCGGGTAGACGGCGGTC
>JBKPQU010000027.1:0-10000 GCA_046734255.1 Actinomycetota bacterium | reverse complement strand
GCCGGCAACCGCAGCGGCCGCGCCGGCGCCTGGGGTGGCCTCCGTCTGCGACGGCCGCGGCCTGCGGGGCAGTTGCGTGCTGTCCGTGACCGTGCGGATCGGCGTGGCCGGCCCGTTCGACCCGGCATCGAGCTCCACCTGGTCGTCCCGGCTGAGCGATGGCGACGGGACGCCGGGTGCGGGGATCGGAGGGATCGCCGGGATCGGCATCGGCGGGACGGCGGGAACCCCTCCGCCGTCCGGCCCGGACACCGTGACAGGCAGGCTGTCGGCCGCCGCGGCCACGTGCTCCGCGGTGCTGCCCGGCGCGCCGATCACGGACTCCGGTGGCACGACCACCTGCGCGACGGTGCCGGTGGCGTCCATCCGCTGCCGGAGGCTGACCAGAAAGCCGCCTCGGGCGGCCAGCCGGGCCACGACGAACAGACCGATCCGCGAGTGGGCCTGCAGGTCGAGCGGGTCGCTGTGGGTCAGCCGGGCGTTCAGCCGGTCGATCTCGTCGGCCGGGATGCCGACACCGGAGTCCACGACCTCCATGTGCATGCCGCCGTCCGAGGTGAAGGCGGCCGACAGGACGATCGAGCTGGACGGCGGCGAGTACATCGCGGCGTTGTCGAGCAGCTCGGCCAGCAGGTGGATGAGCTCGCCGGCCACGATTCCGGACACGGCGGCCCCGCCCATGGGCTGCAGCCGCACGCGCTCGTACTGCTCCATCTCCGAGGTGGCTGCGCGGAACAGCTCGGCCACCCGGATCGGACCGGAGGTCCGGCTGCGCATCGCCGATCCTGCCATTACCAGCAGGTTGTCGTTGTAGCGGCGCATCCGGGCGGCCAGGTGGTCCAGCCTGAACAGGTTGCGCAGCTGGTCGGGGTCCTCCTCAGTGCTCTCCAGCTCGTCGATGATCGCCAGCTGCTTCTCCACCATCGACTGGCTGCGACGCGACATGCTGACGAACGCGTCGTCCAGCGTCCGGCGCAACCGGACCTGCGCGGCCGCGAGCCGCAGCGCCTCGGCGCCCAGGTTGTCCACCGCGCGGGCGACGTCCAGGGTCTCCGGGCTGGCGGCTGTCCCCGGCGGGAGCACCGGGGCCAGCTCGACCACGGCCTCCGGACCGGTCTCCTCGATCTGGTTGACGGCGTGCGGCAGGTTGACGTGGGCGGTGTCGTTGGCGCCCACCCGCAGCAGCCGCAGCGGGCCGATGATCGAGCGCGCGATCCGCGACACAGCCAGGCCGACCACGAGCAGCAACGCCAGCGCGAACGCGGCCACGGCGATCGCGCGGATCAGCGAGTTGCGGGCGGCGGTGCTGGACCCGTTGTCCAGTTGCCCGGATGCGGAGTTGATCAGAGACGCCATGGTCTGCAGCCGGGCCTGGGAGACCCGGTCGAAGGTGCCGGGGTCACCGGCGGTGCCCGCGGGGACCCCGGCGGGCGAGTCGCTGACCAGGCTGGGGGCGTCGGCGCGGAAGGCGTCCATCTGCGGGTTGCCGGCGCGGACCTGGTCCAGCTGGGCGCGCTGGGCGGGGGTGGCGACCTGGGCGACGGCGTCGAAGGCCAGGGTCTGGGTGGCGTTCAGCTTCAGCAGGTTGAGGAAGCGGAGGTTGCTGAGCCGCTTCTCCTGCAGCCCCTGCAGCAGCACGCTGCGTTCCTGGGTGGCCGCGAACGTGCCGCGGTTGAGGAAGTTCAGCGCGGTTGCGGCGGTCTTGATGGTGTCGTCGGTGGCCTCCCGGTTGATGTCGCTGGTGATCGACTCCTGCACGTTGGACAGCGACTGCAGCACCGAGCCGTACTGCGCGTTCACCTGGGTGGCCGGCCGGCCGGCGTCGGTGGAGTCCCGCAGCCCGGCCAGGCTGGGCGCGGCCTGGGTGAACAGGATGGTGTTCTGGGTGGTCCGGTCACTGGCCACCCCGCGCGGCAGGCGCGTCACGGCCGCCTCGAACGCCGCCAGGTCGGCGTCCACCTGAGATCGGAGTTGGTTCATCGTCGACTTCGGCGGGCGCGCGACCGCGATCGTCGCGCTGTACTCCGCGCCCAGCGCATCGTTCAGCTTGAACGCCGCCACCGCCACTTCGGACAACTGCCGCACCCGCCGCGCGTCCAGGTAGGAGGCGGTCGCGGTGGCGGCGAAGACGGCGCCGGCGGCCAGGACGACCAGCAGCGGGACGGTGACGAGGGCGACGAGCTTGCGACGGATGGGCCAGGATGCGATGCCGCGGGGACGGCGAGCCGGACGTGCTTGGATTTCGCCGGTCGAGACGGCCGAGTCGTGTCGCGGCACGTGACCCCTCTCCGCGCCGCCCACTTCGGCGGCGTCCGAGTCGTCGTGGTCCCCGTTCGGACCGGCCGGCCCGCAGGACGGGCTGGCCCACGGAGGACCGACAGTCCACGGGCACCGGCTCCCGTAGCGGCGCCCTCGCGGATCCGTCCGACGAATCGTTGCAGACGACGCCACCGCGAGGCTACGTCTACCCCGCTCCGGGGGGAAACTCAGCGTCACTGCCGTACGTCGGATGCCCCTGCTGCCCGTCTCGTCCTCTCCGATTTGATCACTGTGAGTGCTGGTGTTGACACGACCACGTAGGGTGTCGGGCAGTCGGGCCAGTCGGGGAGGATCGGCGCGGCGTGCGATGCTGGCCTTTGCGAGGGTCCAGGAGGGGTTACCGTGCTCCGCCGGGGATGCAACCGAGCGGCACGGGCGGATAAGGACCCGAGCGCCTGTGGGGCGGGCGCGCAAGACGGTGCGAAGACGCTGCGAAGACATCACCGAGCCCGGCGAGGGCAGTAGGTAGGGACACGTGCACCAAGGAAGGGACCGGAAGGCACAACGTGGCCACCAGTAAGAGTCGGAACGGGCGGCGGCTCGTCATCGTGGAGTCGCCCGCCAAGGCGCGCACGATCGCGAACTACCTCGGTCCGGGATACGAGGTCGAGGCCAGCGTCGGGCACATCCGCGACCTGCCGCAGCCGAGCGAGCTCCCGGCCGAGATGAAGAAGGGGCCTTACGGGAAGTTCGCTGTGGACGTCGACGGCGGATTCCAGCCGTACTACGTGGTGGACGCCGACAAGCGGCGGAAGGTGGCGGACCTCAAGCGGGCGCTGAAGGGGGCCGACGAGCTCTACCTCGCAACGGACGAGGACCGGGAGGGCGAGGCGATCGCCTGGCACCTGCTGGAGGTGCTGCAGCCCACAGTGCCGGTTCGCCGGATGGTCTTCCACGAGATCACCCGCGAGGCGATCGAGCGGGCCCTGCAGCACACCCGGGACCTGGACGAGCGCCTGGTCGACGCGCAGGAGACCCGGCGGATCCTCGACCGGCTGTACGGCTACGAGGTCTCCCCGGTGCTGTGGCGCAAGGTACGGGCCGGGCTGTCCGCCGGCCGGGTGCAGTCGGTGGCGACCCGGTTGGTGGTCGAGCGCGAGCGGGAGCGGATGGCGTTCCGCTCCGCCTCCTACTGGGACGTTCTCGGGCGCTTCGTTCCCGACGGGTCCGGCGATCGGGCCGACGACCGGGAGTTCTCCGCGCGGCTGGTGACCCTTGACGGCGTCCGGGTGGCCACCGGGCGGGACTTCGACGACACCGGCCGGCTCACGGCGTCGGCCGCGACCGCCGGCGTCGTGCAGCTGGACGAGCCCGCGGCCCAGGAGCTGGTGCGGGCACTGGAGGATGCGCAGGTCGTCGTCCGCAGCGTCGAGGAGAAGCCGTACAGCCGCCGGCCGGCGGCGCCGTTCACCACCTCGACCCTGCAGCAGGAGGCCGGCCGCAAGCTGCGGTTCTCGTCCCGGCAGACGATGCGGCTGGCGCAGACGCTGTACGAGAACGGCTACATCACCTACATGCGCACGGACTCCACCGTTCTCTCCCAGGAGGCCCTCTCGGCCGCGCGGCGGCAGGCGTCGCAGCTGTACGGGCCGGAGTACGTGCCCGATCGGCCGCGGGTCTACCCGAACAAGGCGAAGAACGCGCAGGAGGCGCACGAGGCGATCCGCCCGGCCGGGGACTCCTTCCGTACCCCCGCGCAGGTCTCCGGCGAGCTGCGCGGCGACGAGTTCCGCCTGTACGAGCTCATCTGGAAGCGGACGGTGGCGTCCCAGATGGCCGACGCCCGGGGCTCGACGGCCACGGTCCGGCTGCTCGCACCCGCCCGGGACGGCCGCCAGGCCGAGTTCGCCGCGTCCGGCACCGTGATCACCTTCCGCGGGTTCCTGGCCGCCTACGAGGAGGGCCGGGACGAGGAGCGCAACGGCGCGGGCGGCAACGGCGCCAACGGCGAGGAGCGCCGGCTGCCCGAGCTGGCCACGGGCGACCGGGTCGCGGTGAACGAGCTGATCGCGGAGGGTCACGAGACGTCTCCACCGCCGCGGTACACCGAGGCCAGCCTCGTCCGCGCTCTCGAGGAGCGCGGCATCGGCCGTCCTTCGACCTACTCCGCTACGATCAGCGTGATCCAGGACCGCGGCTACGTGGTGACCAAGGGGACGGCGCTGGTGCCGACCTGGCTGGCGTTCGCGGTGACCAGGCTGCTCGAGGAGCACTTCGGCCGGCTGGTCGACTACGACTTCACCGCGACGATGGAGGCCGACCTGGACCGGATCGCGGCCGGGGAGGAGCAGCGCGCGGCCTGGCTGTCCCGTTTCTACTTCGGCGACGGCACGTCGGCCTCCGGTGGCCTCCGGCCGCTGGTCGAGGGTCTCGGCGAGATCGACGCCCGGGACATCAACTCCGTCCGGCTGGGCGACGACGTCGTCCTTCGGGTCGGCCGGTACGGCCCGTACCTGGAGGCGCCCGGGGAGAACGGGGAGCCGCGCCGGGCCAGCGTGCCGTCGGACGTCGCTCCGGACGAGCTGACCGTCGAGAAGGCGCGCGAGCTGCTGGAGAGCCAGGCGGACGGCGACCGGATGCTCGGCACCGACCCGGACTCCGGGCGGGAGATCGTGGTCAAGTCCGGGCGGTACGGGCCGTACGTCACCGAGGTGCTGCCGGAGGCGGCGTCCGGCGGCGGGCGGGCGGCGAAGCCGCGCACCGCGAGCCTGTTCAAGAGCATGCAGCCGGAGACCGTTTCGCTGGACGACGCGCTGCGGCTGCTCAGCCTGCCCCGGCTGGTCGGGGTGGATCCGGCCGGTGAGGAGATCACCGCGCAGAACGGCCGCTACGGGCCGTACCTGAAGAAGGGCACCGACTCCCGGTCGCTGGACACCGAGGAGCAGCTGTTCGACATCACGCTGGACGAGGCGCTGGCGATCTACGCCCAACCCAAGAACCGCGGGCGGCGGGTGGCTGCCGCCCCGCTGCGCGAGCTCGGCCCCGACCCCGCGACCGGCGCGCAGGTCGTGATCAGGGAGGGCCGGTTCGGGCCGTACGTCACCGACGGCACGACCAACGCGACGCTCCGCCGCGGGGACGACACGGCGACCGTGACGCTCGAGCGCGCCGCGGAGCTGCTCGCCGACGAGCGCGCCGCCGGCCCGTCGGCGCCGCGCCGCGGTGCGAAGAAGACCGCGGCGAAGAAGACCGCGGCCAAGAAGACCGCCGCCAAGAAGACGGCGGCCAAGAAGACCACGACGAGGAAGACCGCCAGCACCTAGCGCGGCGGGTGCTCGCACGGGGGAATGCGTTTCGTCCTGTCGGCGCTGCCAGCTACCGTGGCGGGTAAGACGTCACCTCGTGTCCTGGGAGCAGCGGGGTTGCCATGACCGCGTGGATGACCGGGAGGCCCGGGCGTGACCCGGCGCCGCCGCAGGCTTCTGGCCTGCGTGCGTGGCGGCGCTCGTGGCGGTCACGGGCCACGCCCGATCCGTTCGACGCCCTCCGCGTCCAGAGTTCTCTCGCCCGGCTCGAGCGGGAGATGGACCGGCTCCGCGGCGACGACGAGGGGTTCGCCGTCGCTCACCACCTGCGCGCCGCGATGCTCGCCTACGACGACCTGCTCGGCGAGGCCCGCCGACTGGCCGGCATGGACGAGGAGCCGTCCAGGGGCGGCTCGGCGGGCCGGCTGCTCACCGTGGCCGAGCTACACGCCCGGGGCTGGGACTGGTAGGGGACGGGGCGGGCGCACGGGCCCGCGGTTACCCTGACTCGGTGCTCGACCAGGAGCGATCCGATCCCGCACCGGACCACAGTGTCTCGGCGGTCCTGCGGATCACCGCCTTCCGGCGGCTGTGGCTCGCCCTGGGTCTGTCCAGCTTCGGCGACTGGTTGGGCCTGCTGGCGACGACGTCGATGGCCAAGGCGCTCGCCGAGGGCTCCTACACCCGGCAGAACCTGGCCATCGCCGGTGTACTGATCCTCCGGCTCGCGCCGGCGATCTTCATCGGCCCGCTGGCCGGCGCAGTGGCGGACCGGCTGAACCGTCGCTGGACGATGGTCACCGGCGACGTCCTGCGCTGCGGGCTGTTCGTCTCGATCCCGCTGATCGCGACCCTGCCCTGGCTGTACGTCGCCACCGTCATGATCGAGTGCGCCGCGCTGTTCTGGATGCCGGCCAAGGACGCCACGGTGCCGAACCTCGTCCCGCGGAACCGCCTGGAGGCCGCCAACCAGGTCAGCCTGGCCACGACCTACGGCACTGCTCCCGTCGCCGCGATCGCATTCTCCGGGATTGCCCTGCTCAACGGCATTCTGGACAACTTCAACACGCGCCTGGCGGCCAACCCCGTCGACCTGGCGCTCTACCTCAACGCCGTCACCTTCCTGGTCTCGGCCCTCACGATCGCCTTCCTCGACATCCCTGCGCGGCTCAGCCGGGGAGACCAGGTGGCGCGCACGTCGATGTGGCGGTCGATCGTCGACGGGTGGAAGTTCGTCGGCACCACGCCGGTGGTGCGCGGGCTTGTCCTGGGCATGCTCGGCGCGTTCGCCGCGGCGGGCTGCGCGATCGGCCTGGCCCCGACGTACGTCGGCGACCTGGGCGCCGGCCAGCCGGGGTACGGCGCGCTGTTCGGCGCCGTCTTCACCGGCCTGGCCGTGGGGATGTGGGCCGGACCCCGGGTGCTGGCCGACTTCTCGCGCCGGCGGCTGTTCGGCATCGCGCTGACCTGTGCCGGGGTGTTCCTGACCGCGCTCGCATTGATCCCGAACGTCGTGATGGCCGTGTTGCTGGCTCTCGGGCTCGGCGCCTGCGGGGGCGTCGCGTGGGTGACGGGCTACACCCTGCTCGGCCTCGAGGTGGACGACGCTGTCCGCGGCCGGACGTTCGCCTTCCTCACCTCGGCGGCGCGCGTCGTCCTGGTCCTGGTGCTGGCCGCCGCACCGACGCTGGCCGCACTGATCGGGGTGCACCACCTCGCGTTCAGCGACGACGTCCGGCTGTCCTACAACGGCGCGGCGTTCGTCTTCCTGTTCGGCGGGGTGCTGGCGATCATCATGGGGATCACGGCGTTCCGCGAGATGGACGACCGACCGGGCGCCAGCCTGGTCGACGACCTGCGCCAGGCATGGGGGGCGTGGCTCCGCCGCACGCGGGTGACGGCGCACCATCAGCTCCCGGGGGTGTTCATAGCGTTCGAGGGTGGGGACGGTGCGGGGAAGTCCACCCAGGCGGCGCTGCTGGCCGACTGGCTGCGGGACGACCAGGGGCACGACGTCGTGCTCACCCGCGAGCCCGGTGCGACGTCGGTGGGCCGGCGCCTCCGGGAGGTGCTGCTCGGCGACGGCGCGCAGCTGGATTCGCGGGCCGAGGCGCTGCTGTTCGCCGCCGACCGCGCCGACCACGTGGCCACGGTGGTCCGCCCGGCGCTTGAGCGCGGAGCGATCGTCGTGACCGACCGGTACATGGACTCCTCGATCGCCTACCAGGGCGCCGGGCGCAACCAGGACGCCGATGAGGTCGCGCGGCTGTCGACGTGGGCCACGGCCGGCCTCCTGCCGGACCTGACCGTGCTGCTGGACGCCGAGCCCGGGGTCAGCCAGGAGCGCCGGGCCGGCGACGCCGCGCGGAACGGGGACGACCGGCTGGAGTCCCTGCCGGAGGACTTCCACCGGCGGGTTCGCCAGCGGTTCCTGGAGCTCGCGCAGCGCGAGCCGCATCGCTACCTCATCCTCGACGCCGGGGCCGACGTCGGGGAGATCCACCGCACCGTCCGGGCCCGGGTGCGCGACCTGCTGCCGATCTCGGCGGTGAAGCGGGCCGAACTGGAGGCCCGCCTCGCAGAGGAGGAGGAGGCCCGGCAGCGGCGGGCGTCCGTGGAGGCCGAGGTGCTGCGGATGGACGCCGAGCTCCGTGCCCGGCAACGTGAGCAGTCGCGTGCTCGGCCGCGCCCGGGCAAGGGCCACCCGCCTGACGGCCCTCCGGCGCATGGCGCTCCGCCGCAGGACGCCGTCGCGGCGGGGGCCGCCACCGCACCGTTGCCGGCGCCCGACCCACCGGCCCACGAGCCGCCGGAACACGGATGAGCGTCTGGGACGACGTCGTCGGCCAGCCGGCGGCGGTGGCCGTGCTGAGCCGGGCCGCCCGTGCCGCCGCGCTGCCGGCGGACCAGCGCGGCAGCGAGATGACGCATGCCTGGCTGGTCACCGGCCCGCCCGGGTCGGGGCGCTCCACCGCGGCCCGTGCCTTCGCAGCTGCGCTGCAGTGCCCCGATCTCGGCTGTGGCGAGTGTCACGAGTGCCGCACGGCCCTGTCCGGGGCGCACGCGGACGTCACCGTGGTCGCGACCGAGCACGTCCAGCTGCGGGTGGACGACGTCCGGCCGCTGGTCTCGCTCGCGCAGCAGCGCCCATCCGCGGGGCGGTGGCGGGTGATCATCGTCGAGGACGCCGACCGGTTGAACGACGCCTCGGGGAACGTGCTGCTCAAGGCGGTCGAGGAGCCGCCGGCGCGGACGGTCTGGGTGCTGTGCGCGCCCAGCCCGGAGGACGTGCTGACGACGATCCGCTCCCGCTGCCGGCATGTGGGGCTGCGGGTGCCGCCGGTGGCGGACGTGGCTGATCTGCTGGTCCGCCGGCACGGCGTCGACCACTCGGTGGCCTCGTTCGCAGCTCGGGCGGCGCAGAGCCACATCGGGCTGGCCCGGCGGCTCGCGCTGGACGAGGGGTCCCGGATCCGCCGCCGGGAGGTGCTCAAGCTTCCGCAGCAGGTCACCGGCGTGGGTGCGGCCGTGCTGGCCGCGGGTGAGCTGGTCGAGGTGGCTGCGGAGGAGGCGAAGTCGGCGACCGCCGATCGGGACGCCGCCGAGCGCGCGTCGTTGCTGCACTCGCTGGGTGCGGAGGGGGCCGGGACGCTTCCGCCGACGGTCAGGGCCGCCGTCCGCCAGCTGGAGGAGAACCAGAAGCGCCGGGCCACGCGCGCGCAGCGCGACGTGCTGGACCGCGCCATGGTCGACCTGCTGTCGCTGTACCGGGATGTGCTGGTGGTGCAGCTCGGTGCCTCGGTCGAGCTGGTCAATGCGGAGCTGAGTCGCGAGGTGACCGAGCTCGCCTCGTCCAGCACTCCCGAGGACACCCTGCGCCGCATGGAGGCCATCGGCCTGGCCAGGGAGCGGGTCGAGGCCAACGTCGCGCCCCTGCTCGCCGTCGAGGCCCTGATGGTCTCCCTCCGCCCCCGTTAGAGGCAGGAGTCCAGCTGCATCACGTCCTGTGGCCACCGTCCGGGGTCACCGTGACGACCGTCCGGTGGGGACCGTCGGGCAGCACGACGAATGTCCGGTGGCCACCATCGGGCAGGACGCCGGCCTGGATGGTCATGGCGAGTGCTGCGAAGGCCAGCACCGTGAGCGTGCCCAGCCTGCAGATCAGTCTCTTGCTCATTGTCTTCCTCTTTCCCCGCGTGGGCAGACATTGTCGCCTACCGCCTGTGGTGGGTAATTGATTTACCCCAGCCTTAGGGCAGGGAATTGCCCATCGAGGTCGACCCGGATGAGCCAATTAATTGCAGATGGGCAAGACGACTCATCCGCACGGATCGCCTGCGGCAGTAAGAATCTGATGTGAAGAATGCGTACAGGAACAGAGCTGGATGGGTCTCGAATTCGATTCATCCATAACAGATGTATCGGGCAAGTAGTCC
>JBKPQU010000026.1:0-17968 GCA_046734255.1 Actinomycetota bacterium | reverse complement strand
GCCCTGTTTGTCCCGCCGACCAGTGCCGTCGCCGCGACGACCCCCTACAGCGACGGGCCCGCCGCCCGCGTGGCCTCGGGGCACGTCGTCGGCGGGTCCGCAGCCCGGTCGGTCGCCCGCCGCCCGCATGGGCGGATGGCGGCGGACATCGGGCAGCTCGGGGTTCCGCCCGCCGTCCCGGCTCTGTTCGGCCTCGCCGTCGCTGCGCTCGTCGTGGTCGGCGGTGTTCGCTCGCTGGCCAGGCGCGTTCACGGCAGTGGCGCGCTGCGCCTGCCGGCCGCGCGCGCTCCTCCGCTGACCGCCTGAGACCCACGCGTTCCGGCGGTCCGTCCCGCGGAGTGGACGGGCTGCGTGCGCCCTGTGCGCCGTTCGAATCCTCGGCCAGCTGACGTTGGAGATTTGATGCCCAGCACCCTGATGCCAACCCCTGACATACCCCACCCGGACCTCGAGGCGAGCCTGCCGCTTCTGCGCGAGATGCTCGAGGAGCAGCGCCGGTTCCGGCTCGTGCAGCTCGCGGAGCTCGCCGCACAGGCCGACTGCGTCCACCGCCGGGATGGCGACCGCGGCGACAAGGCCGCCGACACGGCGCGCGGCGAAGTCGTGACCGCGCTGGTCACCGCCGCGCGCCAAGCCCTGGACGACGCGGAGGCCGCGCTCGTCCGGATGCACACCGGCCGTTACGGCAGGTGTCAGGGCTGCGGCACGCAGATCTCGCTGGAACGCCTCTACGTGATCCCGCAGACGCGCATGTGCCTGGAATGCCAGTGCCGGATGGATCCGCTCCGCTAGATCACCGGATGGACGGCCGGCCGTGCCGGGTCCCGCCACCCCGGCGCGGCCGGCGCTCGTCTCGTCGGTTCAGGCGACGGCGGGGATGCCCCGCACTGTCGCCGGGTCGGTGATGAACTGCCGTGGCCCTAGCCGGATCCCGGCGTGCCTGCGTCCGCGGGGGCCAGGCGCAGCGCCGTGTAGCGGGCGGCGAGGATGTGGCTGCGCATCGCGGACTCGGCCAGTGACTCGTCGCCGTTCTGGATCGCGGTGACGATGTCGCGGTGCTGGAGGATGCTGCGGCGCCGGTCGTCGTCGGTGTAGTGCTGCAGCGCCTGGGTGACGAGATGTGCGCTGGAGATCAGGTCCAGCAGCGTCTCCAGCCGGGGGCTGCCGGAAGCCGCCAGGACGGCCGCGTGGAACGCGTTGTTGCACTGCGCCGACACGCCCTGCACGGACTCGTGACGGTGGAGGGCGCGCTCGTACCGCTCCTCGAGCGAGCGGATCTCGGTGATCTGGGTCGGGGTGGCGTTCCGGGCGGCGAGGGCCGCGCCGTACCCCTCGAGCAGGGCCCGGAGCCGGTACACCTCGTCGATGTCCGCGGCGCTCCAGCGCACGACCCGGGCGCCGCGGTTGTGCACGAGCTCGACGACGCCCTCGGTCGCGAGCATGCGCAGGGCCTCCCGAACCGGTGTGCGGCTGAGCCCGAGGGTGGCCGCCACGCTGGACTCGCGCAGCCAGGCGCCCGGTGCGAAGTCGCCGGTTCCGATGTTCTCGCGGATGGCGTCGTAGGCCCGGCGGGTGTTGGCTGAAGCCACCGGCGCCCGGGTCGAGCTGGTCGATTCCTCCACCATGGGCTCGAGCATATCGCATGCGATCCGGGGTAGAGCCGGGGCAAATCATGCGTCGCAAGGGTTGCAGAGAGGCAGATTGCATGCGATTCTTCTCGGCATCCCCAGCCCGTCCGAGGAGTGAGTCCTGATGACCACGACTGCCCAGCCTGCCGTCACCGAAGAGTTCCAGATGCTGATCGACGGCGCGTCCACCGGCGCGGCCTCGGGCCGGACGTACGACTCGGTGGACCCGTTCACGGGCCAGCCGTGGGCGCGCGTCCCGGACGCGGATGCCGGTGACGTCGACCGGGCAGTGGCGGCGGCGCGGGCGGCGCTGGAGGGCCCGTGGGGCGCGATGACGCCGACGCAGCGGGGCAAGCTGCTGCACCGGCTGGGCGAGCTCATCGCCCGCGAGGCCGCCCGGCTGGGCGAGCTGGAGACCCGCGACAACGGCAAGCTCCTGCGCGAGATGGCGGGCCAGATGGCCTACCTGCCCGAGTGGTACTACTACTTCGCCGGCCTGGCGGACAAGCTGCAGGGCAGCGTGATCCCCTCGGACAAGCCCAACTACCTCGTCTACACGCGGAACGAGCCGGTCGGGGTCGTCGCCGCGATCGTGCCGTGGAACTCCCCACTGCTCCTGCTCACCTGGAAGCTCGCGCCCGCCCTGGCCGCCGGGTGCACGATCGTCGTCAAGCCCAGCGACTACACGCCGGTGAGCACGCTGGCGTTCGCGGAGCTGGTCGCCGAGGCCGGGTTCCCGCCCGGCGTCGTGAACGTCGTCACCGGATGGGGTCCCGAGGTGGGCAAGGCGCTCGCCGCGCACCCCGGCATCGACAAGATCGCTTTCACCGGCTCGACCCAGGTCGGCAAGCTGATCGCGAAGGCGGCCGCGGACAACCTCACGCGCGTGACGCTGGAGCTCGGCGGCAAGTCCGCCCAGGTGGTGTTCGAGGACGCCGACCTCGACGCGGCCGCGAACGGTGTGATCGCCGGAGTTTTCGCCGCGACCGGGCAGACCTGCATGGCCGGCTCCCGCGTCGTCGTCCACGAGAGCGTCAAGGACGCGCTGGTCGATCGGATCGTCGCCCGGGCACGCACGATCAAGATCGGGAACCCGCTCGACGAGGACACCGAGATGGGCCCGATGGCCACGGACAAGCAGTTCGACACCGTGATGAGCCACTTCGCCTCGGCTCGCGACGAGGGCGCGACGATCGCCTGCGGCGGCGGCCCGGTGGAGGGCCTGGGCGGCTGGTTCGTCGAGCCGACCGTGCTCGTGGACACGACGCCGGAGATGCGCGCCGTCCGGGAGGAGATCTTCGGTCCGGTCGTCGCGGTGAGCACCTTCGCCGACGAGGACGAGGCGGTGAAGCTGGCCAACGGCACCGAGTTCGGGCTGGCCGGGTCGGTGTGGACGAAGGACGTGCACCGGGCGCACCGCATCGCCGCGCGGCTTCGGGCGGGAACGGTCTGGGTGAACGCCTACCGCGTCGTCGGTCCGCACGTGCCGTTCGGAGGGTTCGGTTCCAGCGGCATCGGCCGGGAGAACGGCGTCGACGCGATCCGCGAGTACACCGAGAACAAGTCGGTCTGGGTGGAGCTGACCGGCGCCACGCGCGACCCGTTCACGCTGGGATGAGTGCGCAGGCGGGCGCAACGGTCGACCAGAGCAAGCCGGACGCGGGTGCGGGGCCGCTGCAGGGCATTCGTGTCCTGGAGCTCGGCCAGGTGATCGCCGGCCCGTTCTGCGGGCAGATGCTGGCCGACCTGGGCGCGGATGTGGTCAAGGTCGAGCCGCCCGGGGTCGGGGACGTGTTGCGGCAGTGGGGCTGGGGCCCCCAGCACGGCGACTCGCTGTGGTGGCGGGTGGCGGGCCGGAACAAGCGGAGCATCACGATCGACCTGCGGCGCGAGCAGGGCCAGGCTCTGGTGCGGCGGCTGGCCGGCGACGTCGACATCCTGGTGGAGAACTTCCGCCCCGGCACGATGGAGCGCTGGGGCCTCGACTACGACTCGCTGGCGGCCGGCAACAGCGGCTTGATCCTGGTGCGGATCAGCGGCTTCGGTCAGGACGGGCCCTACTCCCGGCGCGCCGGGTACGCCGCGATCGGCGAGGCGATGGGCGGGCTGCGGGCGCTGACCGGTTACCCGGACCGGCCGCCCACGCGCGTGGGCGTTTCGCTGGGCGACTCGTTGACCGGCTTGATGGGTGCCATGGGGGCGATCGCGGCGCTGAATGCACGCCACCGCACCGGTCTCGGGCAGGTGGTCGACGCGTCGATCTACGAGTCGGTGCTGGCGATCACCGAGGCGCTGGTGCCGGAATGGCACGTCGCCAAGCTGCAACGCGAACGATCCGGCCCGACCCTGCCGGGGATCGCACCGAGCAACGTGTACCCCACCCGCGACGGCCAGGTGCTTCTGGCGGCCAACCAGGACAGCGTTTTCCGGCGGCTCGTGGCGGCGATGGGACGCCCGGAGCTCGCCGAGGACCCGCGGTTCGTCGACCACCGTGCGCGCGGCGCCCACATGGACGTCCTCGACCGGTTGATCGGGGAGTGGACGACCGGACAGACCTCGGCCGAGCTGTTGGAACGCCTGCACGAGAACGGCGTCCCGTCCGGCCTCGTCTACGAGCCGGCCGACATGATCTCCGATCCGCACTTCCAGGCCCGGCGGGCGCTGGTCGAGCTGGACGACGACGAGCACGGGACGATCGTGATGCCGGCGGTGGCGCCGCGGCTCTCGCGTACGCCGGGCTCCGTCCGCTGGGCCGGCCCACCGCTCGGCCTGCACACCGACGACGTCCTGCGCCATGCCGGACTCGGCGACGACGACATCACCGGCCTTCGTGCGGCCGGCGTGATCTAGGACCAATCGACCCCTGAAGGAGAACCTCATGACCACCGACACCGCACCCGCCGCGTCGGACGCCGCCGCCGCGGACGCCGCCCTCGCCCGCCTCGAGGACGCCGTGCGCCGGATCGGCGACGGCGATCTGCACCGCGCGCACCGGGCCGGTGGCTGGACCGTCGCCGAGGTGATCTCGCACATCAACGTCTGCACGCTGATCTGGATGGGCGATCTCCATCGCGTCCGGCACGACCCCGAGCTCTCGTTCTTCTTCCGCGAGGAGATCGGCCACGACCTGACCGGCTACCCGCCGCCGACGGTCGACATCGCGGTGCGGCAGCTCGCCAGCACCCGCCGCACGGTTGCGACCTGCCTGCCGGCCACCGAGGACGCCGTGCTCGCCCGCACGGTTGAGATCCCGGACCTGGGCGAGATGACCGTCGCCGAGTGGCACGCGATCATCATCGGCCACGTCGGCATGCACGTGGACCAGGCGCTGGAGATCATGCGCGACCGCGGCTTCGCGCCCGAGGGAGTCTGAGGTGCGCGCCGCCGTCCTGACCGGTCTCAAGAAGGTCGTCGTCGAGGACCGCCCCGAGCCCGAGGCCCGCCCGGGATGGGTGGTGGTGCGGGTCGAGTCCGCGTCGCTGTGCGGCACCGATGCCCACCAGTACGACGGCCGGATCGACACGCCGTTCCCGCGCGTACCCGGGCACGACTTCGCCGGCCGGGTCGAGAGCGTCGGCGACGGGGTGGACCCCTCGGTGGTCGGGACACCGGTCGCGGTGAAGCCGTCGCTGCCGTGCGGGGAGTGCGCCGACTGCTCCGCCGGCCGGCTCGCGGACTGCCCCCGGAAGAAGCTGATCGGGCTGTGGTCGGACGGCTGCATGACCGAGAAGGTGGCCGTGCCGGTGGTCAACCTCGTGCCGCGGCCGGAGGGTGTCGAGGCGTGGCAGGCGTCCCTGCTGGAACCGCTCGCCGTCGGGCTGAACACCGTGGACCGGCTGCAGATCCTGCTCGGCGAGACGGTTCTCGTCCTCGGCCAGGGGCCGATCGGGCTCGCCCTCACGCGGCTGTGCGCGCTGTCCGGGGCGGGGCGGCTGATCGTCACCGACGCCCGGGACGCGCCCTTCGCGGTGTCGCGGGCCTACGGCGCGACCGACTGCGTCAACGTCGCCGAGGTCGACGTCAAGAACGCCGTCGCCGATCTCACCGGCGGCGTCGGCGCGGACATCGTGATCGAGACATCGGGGTTCCCGGCGTCGTCCGCGATCGTGCTGGACGTCGTCCGCAAGGAGGGCAAGGTCGCCCACATCGGTTGGGCGAACGACCTCCCGCCGCTGCCGGTCATCCCGATCATGGCGAAGACGCTGACGGTGTTCGGCGTGGGCGGCAACGGGGGGCGCGGTCAGTACGAGCGCAGCCTGGAGCTGGTGCGCAGCGGCAGGGTGGACCTGGAACCGATGGTCACCCACCGGTTCGGCCTCGACGACGTGGCCGAGGCGTTCGAGACGGCGGCGTCGAAGGCTGGCGGCGCGATCAAGGTCGTGGTCACGCCGTGAGCGGGAGCTCTCAGCCGGAGGCCCTCTTGTAGGGGTCCGGCGGGAACCAGCCGTGATTGATGATCCGCTCCGACCAGTCGTCGAGATTCTTGACCAGGCCGGGAAGCTCCTCGCCGATCGCGTCCACCACGGGCTGCA
Source organism: Actinomycetota bacterium (assembly GCA_046734255.1). Lineage (GTDB taxonomy): Bacteria > Actinomycetota > Actinomycetes > Actinomycetales > Kineosporiaceae > JBKPQU01. The sequence continues at coordinate 11,808 of JBKPQU010000026.1, read as the reverse complement.
CGAGCCGGTCAGTGGTCTGCTCGATGCCGTCACGCAGGCGGCTTCCCTCATAGGTCAGGGCGCCGCCGGCGGTCAGCCCGCGATCGGTCAGGGCCTGCATGGCGGCCTGCATCGCCTCGGGCGACCAGCCGCGGGTGGCGGTGTAGGCGAGCGGGTCCCAGCCGACCCTGAGCTCGGTGAGGATGTTCGACTCCAGCCCGGTCAGGCCGGCGGCGACGCAGGCAGCCAGGTGCCCGTCGCCCCGATGCTCGCGAAGGATGGTGCACGCGTGCCACAGCCGGCCGAGCTGGTCATCCGGCCACGGCAGGGCGGTGAGCCCGGCATGCATGGCACGGCCGCCGGGATTGGCCGCGGCCACGCCGCGGCGCAGCGCGGTGACCGCGTCGTCGAGCCCGTCCGGCGTGCCCAGCACCTCGCGCAGCGCGGCGACCGCACCGGACTCCTTCGCGGCCCGAATCTCGGCCAGCGAGCATGTGCCGCGCCCCGCGTTGAACAGGTCGGCGACCAGACCGGGCTCAAACACGCCGAACGCCGCGGCGGCCACCGTGCCCTCGGGCTCGCCGAGCACGCTGCCCCGCCCCCAGACGTAGCCTATGAGGAAGTCAAGGCCCTTGGCGGCGTACTCGTCGTACGCCGGCTTGCTCCAGAAGCAGATCGTGGCGATCGGTTCGATGGCGTCGCGCAGAGCCCGCGCCGGGGACTGCCAATCCGAGGTCCGGGCTGCGGGAGCATCGTCGGGTCGGGGCTGGAAGAACGCGGCACGCGCTTCTGCATAATCCATGCTGCGAATTGTGCTCGGGCGGACAGTCGAAAGGAATCGCACCGATGAGCGAGACATCCCTGCCGGAGCGGGTGGACATCCGGGAGGTGGGTCCGCGGGACGGCCTGCAGATCGAGGCACCGATCAGCACCGACGCCAAGGTGCGGCTGCTGCAGGCGCTCGCGGGCACCGGCGTCCGGCGGGTGGAGGCGACCGCGTTCGTGTCGCCGCGGGCGATGCCGAGCATGGCGGACGCCGAGGCCGTCGCCGAGTACGTGCGGGGCCTGCCCGGCGTCGAGTTCTCCGCGCTGGTGGCCAGCCCGAACGGGGCCCGGCGTGCGGTGACCGCGGGGATGCGCACGATCGAGTACGTCGTGTCGGCCTCCGACGGGCACAGCCGCGCCAACGCCCGGCGGTCGACCGAGGAGGCGCTGGCCGCGGTGGAAGAGGTGACCGGCATCGTGCACGAGGCGGGCGGGCGCTGCGAGGTGATCATCGCGACGGCGTGGGACTGCCCGTTCGAGGGGCCGACGCCGCCGTCGAGGACGGCCTCGATCGCGGCGCGCGCCGTGGAGCTGGGCGCCGACCAGCTCTGCCTGGGTGACACGATCGGCACCACCACGCCGGCGCGTGTCGTCGCACTGCTCGACGCCGTGCGGGACGCGGTGGGCGACGTGCGCGCGGATGTGCCGCTGGGAGCGCACTTCCACAACACGCGCGGGTCCGGGATCGCCAGCGCGTTCGCCGCCGTCCAGGCCGGCGTGACGCAGCTCGACGCCTCCGTGGGTGGCATGGGCGGATGCCCGTTCGCTCCCGGAGCCAGCGGCAACATCGCCACCGAGGAGCTCGTGTACATCCTGGACGACGCCGGGATCGCCACCGGCGTGGACCTCGACGCCGTCCTGGCCGCCGCGGCGCTCGCGCAGGACCTGGTCGGCCATCCCCTGGAGAGCAACCTGCTCCGCGCCGGCGGCCGTTCCCGTCCCCGTGGCCAGGTCGACGCCGCCGGATAAGAACGTGAGATCACAGTGATGATCGACAAGTTCACGACACCGCTCCTGACCGCTCGTGAGACGGCGCGACATCTGAAGATGCCCGAGTCCACCCTGGACGACTGGCTCGCGCAACCCATTGGAGAGCCCTTGGTACACGCCGTGGAGCCCGAGAAGCGTGGATGCCCCCGGGTGCCGTTCGTGGGGATCATCGAGGCGTACGTCTTGCGCTCGCTCCGCGGGATGGGGCTTGCGATGCGGGACATTCGCGAGGCGGCGCAGATCGTGCGTTCGGAGTTCCAGGACCCCTTCGCATTGGCGCATGAGCGGATCGCCACCGACGGCGTGACGATCTTTGTGAGGCTGGCCGACGACTCCGTCATTCACGTCCGGGATCACCAACTCGCCATCGGCGAGATGATCCCGAGATTCCTCCGCAACATCACGTGGGATCAATCGGGGCGTCCTGCGTCTCTCCGGTTGCCGCAGTACCCGCCGGACGCCGTCGTCGTGATCGATCCCCGCTTCGGTTGGGGCGCACCCGTACTGGCGGCCAGCAAGGTACCGGTCGATGCCCTGGTCTCGCTCTGGCGGACGGGCCGGTCGATGAGCGAGATCGCCGAGGAGTACGGATTGTCGGCGAGCACCGTGGAGAACGTCCTCCGGCAAGCCGCTTGAGTTGGCTCCAGGGAGCGTGACCACCGTGATCGAGCGGCTGTCCCCACAGGACCTGATCACGCTGTGGCCGGACGAGGTCGGTTCGTGGCAGGACATGGGCGCCCTGGCCGTTCTCGAAGGCGGCCGGCTGCGCGGGGCGGACGGCGGCGTCCGGGTGGGGGTGGTGCGCGAGGTCGTCGGTGGCCGGCTGCATCTGACGCCGCGCCTCCGTCAGGTCGTCTACACACCGCCCCGGGGGCTGGGTCGGCCCGTGTGGGTGGACGCTCCGGACTTCGACATCGCGCAGCATGTGAAGGTTCATCCGGCGCACGTCTCCGGCGGTGAGGCGCAGCTGCTCGCCACGGTCGAGGGGCTGAGGCGCCGGCGTCTCGACCCGTCGCGTCCGCTGTGGGAGATGTGGTTGCTCCCAGGGGTCGGTGGCGGGCGGATCGGCCTGTACCTGCGGGTGCATCACGTCCTTGCCGACGGGCCGGCTGCCGTCGCACTGCTGGCAGCGTTCCTGGACGCCGTACCCGACGTGGCCGACCTGCCCGCCGCGCCCCCGCAGTCCTGGGAGCCGGCGGCACGACCGTCGGCCCGCGACCTGCTGGCGGACAACGCGCGGCGATACGGCGCGGCGCTGCAAGGTGTGGTGGCGACGGTCGCGCACCCGCGCAGCCTGCTGGCCGGGGTTCGATCGGCGGCATCGGGCGTGCGCGGTGCCGCGAGCGCGGGACTCGCTCCGCGCAGCAGCCTGAATCGACCGATCGGTATCGACCGGGGCCTTGCGGTGGTCCGCAGTGACCTCGACCGGGTCAAGGGCATCGCTCATCGACACGGCGCGACGGTGAACGATGTTCTCCTGACGGCGGTCGCCGGCGGTCTTCGGGAACTGCTGTCGGCCCGCGGCGAGCCCGTCGACGGTCTCGTCCTGCGTGCGGTCGTCCCGATCGCCCTGCCGCACCGTCGGCAGGAGCGCCGGCAGGGCAACGTGCTTGGGCAGATGGTCGTCCCGCTCCCCCTGGGCGTGGGGGACCCGATCGGCCGGCTGCGGTTGATCGCCGCGGAGACCGCGGTCCGCAAGCGACGCCCGAGCCCTCGCCGGCCGCCCGTGCTGCGTGGCCGGCGCATGCAGCATGCGGCGATGGGCCTGGCCGCTCGCCAGCGTGCCTACAACGTCTACATCGCCAACGTGCACGGCCCGGAGACACTCCTGTACCTGGCCGGGTCGCGGCTGCTCGACGTCCTTCCGGTGGTGCCCATCCTCGGGAACCTGACCCTCGGCGTCGGTGCTCTCTCCTACGGCGGGTGCCTCGCGATCGTGGCGGTCGGTGACCGTGAGACCTGCCCCGACCTGGACGTGTTCGCCTCCGCGGTCGACACCACGGTGCAGTCGCTGTCAGGAGCCGATGCGTGAGATCGGCACGCGAGCCTGCGCGATCGCCGGGATCCTCATCGTGCTCAACGGCACACCCAGGCCGTAGGTGAGAAACGCCCCGTCCGGGACGAGGTCGAGGACGACGCAACCGTCACGGCGTTCCTCGGGGAGCATCGACGCCAACCTCTGGGAGAGCGCGTCGACGCGCGCCGATCCGGCGGGATGCACGACGGCCCGCGCGGTGAAGCTCACCGTGGCCGGCGGGATCGGCGCGACGAGCGACAGCAGGCCACCCCGGCGGACCGGCACCGTCACGGCGACCTGGGCGCCGTCATGGATGTGCCGCGCCTTCCAGCTGTCCGGCGCTGTCGCCACGTACATGTGCGGGCCCACCGTCGCGTACACGACCCCGCTGGATCGCGGTTCGCCGGCCGGCGTCACGTAGCCGACGACCGCGAACGAGGACCGCGACACCGCGCGCCACACCTGCTCCGCGGTGGGTCCAGCCGCACCGGTCCGCGCGCCGGATCTCCTCACGACACCCTCCCCGGTCGACGCCAGCACACCATCGTCGGCGGCGGAGCGGCCGCCGGACAGAGGCGAAGGTCCCAAGATCAATGGGGTGTCGAGTCGGTCGGACGGTCCCTATCCTCATGGGGAGCGAAGGGAGGTGCCCGATGTGGACAGCCAGGACCAAGGTCGGGTGGGGTCTCCTCCTGACCGGGGCCGTGCTCATGGCGCTGGTGGCGCTCAGGTACTACTTCTTCAGGCCCGAGGTGTACTTCCAGCCCGACGTCTACGCGGACCAGACGTTCGGAATCATGATCCACATCACCGGCATGATGTTCGCCATCCTGTGCGGTCCGTTCCAGTTCCTGCGGCCCCTGCGGGAACGGCACTTCGGCTTCCACCGCCTGCTGGGCAGGGTCTACATCGTCGGCGCGCTCGTGGGTGGGCTGGGCGGCCTGTACATGTCGCAGTACTCGGCGTCCGGTGCCGTCTCCGACGTCGGGTTCGCGGTGCTGGCGATCGGCGTGCTGCTCACCACGACCCTCGCGTACATCCGCATCCGCGGCGGCGACGTGCAGAGCCATCGGGAGTGGATGACGCGCAGTTACGCGCTCATCTTCGCCGCCGTCACGCTACGGATCTATCTGCCGTTCCTCGAGGCGGCCTTCGGCGAGCACGACGGGTACGCCATCGTCGCCTGGGCCTGCTGGATCCCGAACCTGCTGGTCGCCGAGTGGCTCATCCGCGCCAGGCTCCGCCGTCGTCCCGAGGCCCCGAGGTTTGCTCCCCTGGCGGCTACTCCCCGGTGAGCCCGTCCACCGATTCCCGGATGAGGTCGGCATGTCCGTTGTGCCGCGCGTACTCCTCGATGAGGTGGACCAGGATCCACCGCATGCTGGGTGTCCGGCCGTCGGGCCAGGTGCGGCGGGCCGGTCGGTCCAGGTCGGCATCGGCGAGCGCCTCCGCGACCAGGAAGCGGGAGCGGGCCACCGCGCCCTGCCAGAGCGCGAAAAGCTGCTCCGGAGTGTCATCCGCGGCCGAGTGCCAGTCCCAGTCGGCGTCGGCGTCCCAGTCCACCGTGTCCCACGGCGGCTTGGGCCGGAGCCCGTGCAGCCACCGGGAGCACCAGAGGTCTTCGACGTACGAGAGGTGCTTGAGCATCCCGCCCAGGGTCATCGTCGAGGCGCCGACGGTCGCCGCCAGGCCCGCCGCGTCCAGCCCGCCACACTTCCAGGCCAGGGTCGCCCGCTGGTAGTCCAGGAACCCCAGGAGCGTGGCCGTCTCATCGGCCGCCGGCGGCGGCTCCGGGCGACCGTGCTCGTCGAGATCCGTCATGAGCGGGGAGTCTAGGGGTATGTCTGGTGTCGCCCGCGGCCGTGCTCACCCTGCGCATCGCTGAGGAGCTGCGGTTCCTCCTTCCCGCCCGGCATCGCGGCGGGGTCGTTGAGTTCCGCCCCGACGCAACCTCCACGCTCGGCCACTACGTCCAGGCGGCCGGCGTCCCGCTGACCGAAGTGGGCGAGCTCCGCGTCGGCGGAGCCGTGTTGCCGTCCTCCCACCGGGCCGACCTCGACGAGATCGTGGGCGTGCTACCGGTCCGGCGGCCGCAGCCTACGCCGACCACGCCGCCGCGCTTCGTGCTGGACGTCCATCTCGGCCGGCTCGCTCGCCGGCTGCGCATCCTCGGCCTGGACGCCGCCTACGGCAACGACGCGGGTGACCGCGAGCTGGCCGAGACCGCCGCGCGTGAGCACCGGGTGCTGCTCACACAGGACCGTGGCCTGCTGCGACGCCGGAGCACCGGTCTCGCCGCCTATGTCCGCGGTTCGCGGGTCGAGGAGCAGCTGCGCGACGTCCTCGACCGGTTCGCGCCGCCGCTCGATCCCTGGACCCGCTGTCCGACGTGCAACGGGATCCTGGGCGCCGCGGCCAAGCGAGACGTACTGCCCGCCCTGAAGCCCGGCACCGCGCGCACGTACGACTCGTTCGCGCGCTGCCGCTCGTGCGGGCAGGTCTACTGGCGCGGCGCGCACGCCCGGCGCCTGGACCAGCTGGTCTCCGATGCCGTACGCGGAACCGAACGATGAGGCCGGCGGTCAGGCTGCGGGCACCAGGCTGAGGTCGAGCCAGTCGGCGAGGTCGTGGATCTCGCGGTCGACGGCGGCGGCCATCGGCTTGCTCGGGTCGACGTCCCAATGGACGGCGTTGACGCGGAGAACACCGCTCTTCCGGTCCGCGATCGCGTCGAGCTTTCCCACCAGGCGGTCGCCGTACAGGATCGGCAGTGCGAAGTACCCCCACCGCCTCTTCGCGACCGGCTTGTACATCTCCAGGGTGTAGTCGAACTCGAAGATGTCACCCATGCGTTTGCGGTCGTGCAGCAGCCGGTCGAAGGGTGACAGCAGGGCTGCCCGTGCGCTGAAGGGCTGGCCCAGCAGCGCTGGATCGACCCGCCAACTGCCTCTCACACCCTCGACCACCGCCTCCTCACCGGCCTCGCCGACATCCAGCGGCTCGACCGGGCACTCCGGCCCTCGAGACCGGGCGATGCCGAGGGCCGCCAGGCGCCGTTCGTTCCGGCGGCGTTCCGCCTCCTCCAGCGGCACCGACGGCAGGTCGGGGTAGACGCGTTCGGCCAGGTCCCACAGCCGCTCGTTCCCCAGCCGGCCCGCCACGGCCACCTCACCGCGGCGGACCATGAAGTCCAGCAACTGGGAGACATTCTTGTTGTTGGTCCATCCCGTGGACCGCCACGGAACCACGCAGGTGTCCGGCAGCTCGCGAGAAGGCAGCGGGCCGGACGCCGACAGTCGGCGGAGGATGTCGCGGCGGCACGCATCGTTGGCCTGCACCCAGTCGAGCTGGGACCTCCGCCAGCCGCCGCGCACCGTGCCCTCCCGCGACCAGGCGGCCATCTCGGCACGGTAGAGCGCGAGATCCTCCGCGGGACGGATCGTCGCACGGAACTCGACCAGCTCCCGTTGGCGCAGGGCGCGCTCGAGGTCCGCCGGGTCGTACCGGGCACCGAGCCGGCTCCACGCCACCAGGTCCGCGCTGGGCGCGACCGCGGCCGTCGGGTCGATCTGCAGCAGGGTGATGTGGCGCACCAGGCCGATCAGCTGCGTCGGCCGCTCGTCGTGCAGCCATTGCGCGCGCACCGCGATGCGACGGGCATCGCGCCGGGACAACGTGTGCGTGGACATCACCGGCGACAGTAACCGCACGCCCCGTCGCGTGCCATCAGGACGGTCGTCCCGTCAGCGACCAGCGCGCCACCGTCTCGTAGGCGGAGCGCCGGTTCTCACCGGCGCCGAGCCGGCTGTGGACGAGATGCAGCTCGCTCGCCGTCCACCTGTCGCTGCAATAGGCGTCGAATGCACGGGCGAGTTCCCGCAACCCCCCGTCGTTCTGGCGGGCACGCGCCACGGTGATGTGGGCTCGCCACCGTCGTTCCTGCAGGTCCAGGCCCGCTCGGCGCCCAGCCGCGGCGACGGACGTCGCGAGGCGCTCCAGCGGGCCCCGATCGCCCGCCACCTTGACGAACAGGATGCGGTCGCCGAACCGTCCCGCACCCGCCAGCCACAACGTCATCGGCGGATAGCGGGCACAGACCCGCGCGAACCGTTCCTCCGCTCGCGATTGGCGAAGCGAGTCGACCTCGCCCAGGAAGGCCACCGTGAGGTGAAGTTGCTGTGCGGTGACCCAGCGCACTCCGGACGGCACACCCTCGCGGCCCGCGACATCGGCGACGGCGGCCTGCAGGTGCTCCACGACCTCGGCCGGCGGCCAGAGCGCGACGAACAGCCTCAACGGTCGTTCCCCCCGTTGCGCTAGGCCAGTTCCGGAACCAGCGCCCAGGCCACGGCGAAGCCGCTCCGATCACTCGCGGACACGAGTTTGACGAGACCGCCCATCCGGAACTGGATCACCTCTGCCCCCTCGTTCCCCGCGATCAGCGTGCTGGCGAGGCGACCGAGGAACGGCAGGTGACCGACGACCGCCACGGCGACGTCCGGCCCGAGCCCGCGCAGCCACTCCGCCGTCGGAGCGACCGGATCGTTCGGTGCCAGCCCGTCCCGCGCCTGCGGCCCGTCGCCGGCACCGACGGCACCGACGGCACCGACCAGGATCTGCGCCGTCTGCTCCGCCCGCAGCTTCCCGCTGTGCACGCACGCGTCCACCCGGACACCGGCGGCTGCGGCCCGCTCGGCGACCCGCCGCACAGTTGCCCGGCCGGCCTCGGTGAGCGGCCGCGCGGGATCGACGTTCTCCGCCGTCGCCTCGCCGTGCTGCATGAGGTAGAGGTCCATCGTCGACCCCCCAAAGGCGCGCTGCGGACTGACTCACGGAGGATAGCGGGCCGCCGCGGGCCCGGTGCTCGTGATCGGCCGCGCCGCTTGCCGTCAGGAGGTCACGGCACACTGCCCCCGATCAGCCTTCCTGGGGCCTTCCGCGGTGGGTCGGATGTCGAAGTCGAAGATCGCAGTCGGCAGGTACAGCGAGCAGCACGCGTTGGGGATGTCGACGATGCCGCTGATCCGCCCCTCGATCGGTGCCGAGCCGAGCAGCAGGTAGGCCTGCTCGCCGGAGTAGCCGAACGTCTTGAGGTACTCGATCGCGTTCAGGCACGCGCGCCGGTAGGCCACGGTCGCGTCCATGTAGTAGTTCGTGTTGGTGTCGTGGTCGACCGAGACACCGATGAAGGTGAGGAACTCGCTGTAGCGAGGCTCGACGTTTCCGGGCATGAAGATCGGGTTGGTGGTCACCCCGTACTTCTCCATGCCGCCCTTGATGAGGTCCACGCCGAAGTCGATGAACCCGCCCATCTCGATGGCGCCGCAGAAGGTGATCTCGCCGTCGCCCTGACTGAAGTGCAGGTCGCCGCCGGACAACTTGGCGCCGGGGACGTGGACGGGGTAGTACACGCGCGAGCCGCGGGTGAAGTTCTTGATGTCGTGGTTTCCGCCGTTCTCGCGGGCCGGCACGGTGCGAGCGCCCTCCTGGGCCACCTTCTGCAGCTCGGCGCCGGTGAGCGTGCCGGCCAGCGTGCTCTCCTCCAGCGGTGGCATGGCCAGGGGCGGGACCCGGTCCGGGTTGGTGGCGATCAGCGCCCGCTCACGCTCGTTCCACTTGGCGAGCAGCTCTGCGGACGGCGCGGTCCCGAACAGTCCGGGGTGGGTGATGCCGGTGTAGCGGATGCCGGGCAGGTGCCGGGAGGTGGCCACCTGGCCGTGGAAGTCCCAGATCGCCTTGTAGGCATCGGGGTAGTAGTCGGTGAGGAAACCGCCCGCGTTGGTCTTGGCGAAGATGCCGGTGTACCCCCACCCCTGTCCGGGTGCCGGGCCGATCTCCTGCGGGACCGGGCCGAGGTCGAGGATGTCGACCACGAGCAGGTCACCCGGCTCGGCGCCCTGGATCTCGATCGGGCCGCTGAGCATGTGGGCGCGGTTCAGGTCGACGTCGCGAACGTCGTTGGCGGAGTCGTTGTTGCCGAGCTGGGCGTCGGTCCACTCGCGGCACTCCACCCGGAACTCGCTGCCGGGCCGTACCGACGCGGCGGGAGGGATGTCGGGGTGCCAGCGATTGTGGCCGGGGACGGCCTGGTCGCGCATGGACTTGGACTGGTCGACGCTGAACACGACCTCGGGCATGACCGGCACCTTCCTGTTGGCGGGGCGAGGCGGGCTACGGTCCCGGCTTGCGCGCCGCATCGGGCAAGCTATGCAGGCCCAAACCCCATAGTCAAGACCTTCCGGGCATCAACGGCATTACTCACTATTCGTGCATCGCCGTACCCTCTCGACGTGCTTCTCTGGACGCGGCCGCTACGAGAGGGAGCATCGATGATCGTGCGGACCTGGCGGGGCTGGGTGAGGACCGATCGGGCCGCCGCCTACGTGGAGTACATCGATCGCACCGGGCTGCGTGAGTACCGCGAAACGGCCGGCAACCTCGGCGCGCAGATGTGGACCAGGGATCTCGGCGACGGACGGACCGAGGTCGTCACGGTGAGCTGGTGGCGGTCCCGCGCCGACATCGAGGGCTTCGCCGGGCACGACATCGACGTGGCCGTCTTCTACGCCGAGGACGACGACTACCTCGTCGACCGGGAGACGACCGTTCTGCATTACGAGGTCGCAAGGCACGACTGACCACGATCCGTTCGGTCGTTCTCGACTTCGGGGAGTGCCCCCCGGAGGATGGCCGGATGGTGGCTGCGCCCGCGGACGACGGGGTTGTGCGGTGGCTGCTCCAGGGCGACCCCGCCGTGCGGTGGCGGGTGATGCGGGATCTCACCGGTGCCGGCGCGGGGGAGGTGGAGCAGGAGCGGGCCCGGGTCGCCGTCCACGGCTGGGGGTCGCGGCTGCTACAGGCGCACGATGGCGACGGGTCGTGGGGTGGTGGTCTCTACTCGCCGAAGTGGACGTCCACGACGTACACGCTGCTGCACCTGATGTGGCTGGGGCTGCCGGCCCGGCATCCTGCCGCGCTGCGGGGGTGTGAACGGTTGTGGGAGTGGGAGAGACGGTGGCGGGTGCCGGAGACCTGCATCGTGTCCATGCTGGTGCGGCTCACGATCGCTCACGGGTACCAGGCCGAGCGGTTGGACGACTTGGTGGACCACCTGCTGGACCAGCAGCTGGCCGACGGTGGCTGGAACTGCGCCACTCACACCGACAAGGGCAAGCACGGCTCGTTCCACACCAGCATCCAGGCGCTGGAGGCCCTGGCCGCCTACGCCCAGGCCGGGGCGGGCGGCGATGTGAGCGAGCCGGTACGCCGCGGACAGGAGTTCTTCCTCGCCCACCGGCTCTACCGGTCCCACCGCACCGGTGAGATCGCCGTCCGGGGCAGCACCCGGTTCCCCGCGTTCCCCGAGTGGCATTTCGACGTGCTTCGCGGGCTGGAGTACTTCCGGGACGTTGGGGCCCGGTGCGATGAACGGCTCGGCGATGCCGTCGAGGTCGTCCGGCGGGCCCGACGCAGGGACGGGCGTTGGCCCTCCTACAGCCCGTATCCGGGACGGCAGTGGTTCCAGCTCGAACCGCCCGGCCCCAGCCGCTGGAACACCTGCCGGGCATTGCTGGTGCTCGACTGGTGGCAGCCCGGTCACGATCACCCGACCGCCTGACCGAGGCCGCGCAGCGCGAGCATCCCACCAGCCGCCACCACGGCCAGGCCGGCGAATCGCGGTGCCGCCCCGAGGATGCGGCGGAACAGCGCGCCGCGTGCGGGCCGGCGCAGCAGGCGGTCGCCGGTCAGCCCGACGAGCACGCCGACGCCGGTCAGCGTCGTCGCCATCCCGGCGCCGAAGGCAACCACCGCCGCGACGCCCGCCAGCGGGTGCCCGGAGGCGTTCGCGCCGAGGAGCACCAGCAGCGCGCTGGGGCTCGGCGTCAGCCCGCCGGCCAACCCCAACCCCAGCAGACCGCGGCGGGGCAGGCGGGACGGCTCGTGTCCGTGCCCGTGGCCGTGTCCGTGGCCGTGTCCGTGTCCGTGGTCGTCGTCGT
>JBKPQU010000025.1:0-15713 GCA_046734255.1 Actinomycetota bacterium | reverse complement strand
ACGTTCTGGGTGAGGGTCTGTACCGGCATCTGCGCGAGTCGCGCGAGCGGAACCCACCCATGGATGCACGCGACTACTGGGACGAGGTCTCCTCGCCGGCGTACTGGTCGCGAATGATCACACTTCGCCGCACCTTCGCGCAGCTCCTGGAGATCCGCCTGATGAAGTTCCTCACCGAGGCGCGCACCAGGCACGACATCGTGATGGCGCACAGGGCTATGGCGGCAATGGCATCCGTGCGCGCGGCGATGGCCGTCGTCGACCCGAACTGGCCGGAGCACCTGGCGTCGTTCGTTCGGGAATGGCGCGCTGACATGGGTGACTGGCAGCTGTGGTGGCAGCGGGCGCCCGGCCCGCTTCCGCTTGAACGAGCGTTGCAGAGCCTTCGGCTTGCGCCCCTTCACCGCGCGCCCGTGGCGAGCGCCAGGACCTCATGGCTGGCCTCGCCCGCCCCGGCTGCGCCGCTGTCCGGCACCGGCCTGTTGAGGTGATCTCGCGGCGACCTGCACCATGTTGCTGACGCCCTGACCGCCGGGTGACCCATCGCGACGGTCCGGCCGTCGACCAAGGGTCGGCCGATCGCCGGCCTCGGGTCGGACGGGGGAAGGGAACATGAGCGCCAGCGCGCGGCCATACCGGACCAGGACGGTGGCGGCGACGTCCGCGTCACCGATGCCGACCCAGCAAGCGCATCGAAGCCTGCTGCGCCGCAAAGGGCGTGCCGCTTCTCACCGAACTCCGCTGGACGGTGTCATCGTTCCATCGGCGCGGGTCAACGGTCACCTGGAGTATGCGGCATCGCTTGCGCACGAATGGGATTGCCCGTTGCTGGTCCTGGTGGATGCCACGCAACCGAGATCGAACGGGATCAGTGACGGGCATCGGGGCCGGACGGTCACGATCGCCGTGCCGCCGCTGCTGTCGACCCCCCAGTTCCAGTTCGCCACGAACCAGCATCCGGTCGCGACCTCGGTACGAGACCTGGAAGTGAGCGGCAAGCGCAACGTGGGACTGCTGCTGGCGCGGCTGCTGGGCTGGCGCACGATCCTCTTCCTCGACGACGACGCCAGGAGCCTGGAGGACTTCCGCGGGGCTTTGGCCTGCCTGGGGCGCGCCCGTGCCGCCGGCTGGAGGATGACGCACTTCCCTGACAACTCGGTCGTCTGCCACGCCAACAGGGTGTCCGGCGGACGGCAGGGAGTCTTCACCGGCGCCGGCGCCTTGGTGATCCAGACCGAGGGATGCCTTCCGTTCTTCCCCGCCGTCTACAACGAGGACTGGCTCTTCCTGTATCACTGGCTGGCCCGTGACGCGGTGGTGGACGCCGGCGAGGTCAGGCAGATTCCCTACGACCCGTTCGCCGACGCGGAACGCGCGTCCCGCGAGGAGTTCGGCGACATCCTCGGGGAGGGGCTCTTCCAGCTCCTGCACGAACGCACGTCATTGCGTGCGGCGTCGCGGGATTCCTACTGGTCCGCGTTCCAGGAACGGCGGCACCAACTGATCGATCGCATCGAGCGGCGGCTCGAGGGCAGTGAGTGTGTCGGCAACGCCTGGGCCGTCCGGCGATCGCTGGCGTCCGCCCGATGCCGGTTGGAGGGAATCGGGCCCGAGTCGCTGGCCGAGTACGTCGACGCATGGCGCGGAGACCTGCACGCCTGGAACGGACGCCTGGTCCGGTTGCCGCTGCTGGGTTCGCTACCGGAGGCGCTGGACTTCCTCGGGCTGTCCGAGCACGTGATCGACTCGCGGGCCGCGCGAACGGCGTAGACCGGGCCGGCCTCAGCCTGCGTCGCGGCGCTGCCAGCGGAAGGTCCAGGTGCACAGCAGCAGCCCGAGCACCGTCCAGAGGGTCAGCACCACCGCGCACAGGCCCAGCTGCCACGACCCGCTGACCTCCTGGCTCTCGAACGAGGCCGGCAGCAGCACCGAGCGCATGCCCTGCGCCAGCCACTTCAGCGGGAACAGGCTGGCGATGTCGCGCATCCAGGCAGGCAGCTGGCTGTAGACGAAGAAGACCCCGGAGATGAACTGCAGCACGAGCACCACGGGGATGACGACCGCGGCGGCGCTCCTGCCCGAGCGCGGGACCGAGGAGTAGGCGATGCCGAGCACGGTGCCCGCGGCTGAGCCCAGCACGAAGATCCAGGCGAAGCGCACCCAGAGGTTCACCGACACGGGCAGGTGCAGCCCGAATGCCACCGCGCCGACCCCGAGCAGGACGGCGGCCTGCACGACGCCGGTCACCAGCACCTGCCCGATCTTCCCGAGGAAGTAGGCCATCGGCGGCATCGGCGTGCCGCGCAGGCGTTTCAGCGTGCCGTCGTCCCGCTCCAGGGCGATCCCGATCGCCAGCGCCTGGAAGCTGGACAGCATGATCCCGGAGGCGATCATCCCCGCGGCGAAGTACTGGGTGAACGAGACGCCCGGTGCGATGTCCTCGTTGAACACCGCGCCGAAGATGGCCAGCAGGATCACCGGGAACAGGAAGCTGAACACGACGCTGTCTCTCTCGCGAGAGAACTGCTTCAGCTCGATCGCGGTGCGTGCGAGGCCCAGCCGGAGGGTGGATCCCCCGGATGCCGACACGCGGCCCGCGCGAGCGGTCGTGCTGCTCACGGCTGCTTCCCGTCCTGCGTGCCGTCGATCATCGAGAGGTAGACGTCCTCGAGGGTGGGCCGCTGCACGCTCAGACCGGGCACCTCGCCGCCGAAGCGACCGGCCAGCTCGGTGACCACCGCGGTCGGGGTCGTCGTGACCACCTCGCGGACGGCGCCGTCCTCCTCCCAGCGGACCCGTGCCCGGTCCTCGTCCCGGCCGCCGAGGCGTTCCGGGGTGTCCACGGCCAGGAGCCGCCCGGACGAGATGATCCCGACCCGATCGGCGAGGTGCTCGGCCTCCTCCAGGTAGTGCGTGGTGAGCAGGATCGTCGTGCCGTCACCGCGCAGGTCGTGCACGAGCCCCCAGAACGCGCGGCGCGCCTCCGGGTCGAATCCCGTGGTCGGTTCGTCGAGGAACAGCAGCTCGGGGTTGCCGACGATCCCCAGCGCGACGTCCAGGCGGCGCCGCTGGCCGCCGGACAGCGCGCGCATCCGCGCGCCGCGCTTCTCCTCCAGGCCGGCGGCGGCGATCACCGCGTCGGGGTCGCGCGGGTGCGGGTAGAACCCGGCGAAGTGGCTGACCATCTCCTCCACGGTCAGCTCGGCAGCCTCCGCACTGGTCTGCAGCACGATCCCGATCCGCGCACGCCAGGCGCGGCCCGCGGTCGACGGGTCCTCGCCGAGCACGCGGATCTCCCCGGCATCGGCGCGGCGGTACCCCTCGAGGATCTCCACCGTCGTGGTTTTTCCCGCGCCGTTCGGGCCGAGCAGCGCGAAGACCTCACCCCGGTGGATGTCGAGATCCACGCCGGCGACAGCCGTCGTGTCGCCGTACCGCTTCACCAGACCGCGCACACGGACGGCCTGGTCCGTGCGCTGGTCCGTGCGCTGGTCCGCGCCGATCGTCAGCGCCCCCTCCATCCCTCGAGCGTCCCCAGCGTCAGCTCACCCGCACTCCGGTTCCGGCCTGGGCGACCCGGTGCCCCGGCCCGCCGCGCGAGCAGATCCGGATGATCCCACCACCTCGGGCAGCGCCGCAGGGGGAGACGGCTCCGGTGTACGCCGGCGGCGGGTCGCCAGGACCGACCCTGCGACCACGAGGACGAAGCCGATCACCGTCGCCGGCGTCAGCGGCTCGCCCAGCAGGAGGACGCCGGCGGCCACCGCGACGGCGGGATTGACGTAGGTGAACACGGTCGCGCGGACCGGGCCGATCTCCCCGACGAGCTCGAACAGCATGAGGAACGCCACCGAGGTGCACACCACCGCGAGCCCCACGATCGAGGCCAGGACCTTGCCCGAGGGCACGCGATCCGGCCAGGTGAGGGCGGCGAGCGGCACGTAGACGAGCGCGCAGATCACCAGCGACGCGGTGGTGACGCCCAGCCCGGGGGTGTCCGCCAGCCAGCGCGAGAGGATCAGCGGACCCAGCGCGTAGCCCACCGCGACCCCCGCCATCTCGACGACGGCACCCACCTGGGTGCCCTGGACGTCGAGCCCGACCAGCGCCGCCACTCCGAGCATCCCGACCAGGAGCCCGGCCAGTCCGACCGGGCCGAGCCGGTCGCCGTCCGGGCGGAGCAGCGCCAGCCCGACACCGACCAGGGGGACGGCCGCGACCAGCAGCCCGGTGAGCGAGCTGGTCAGGTGCCGCTCGGCGTCGGCCAGCAGGAACCACGGGATGGCGATCTCGACCGCGGTGAACACCAGCAGCGGCCGCCACCGCCGCAGCACCGGCGGCAGGGCCCCCCGGGAGAGTGCGAGCGGGAGCAGGACCAGCGCAGCCAGGCCCGTGCGGGCCAGCACGAGGACGAACGGCGAGATCTCGAGCACCGCTATTTTGATCATGAAGTACGGGATGCCCCACACCACGCACAGCCCCGCGAACAACAAAGCCGCCCGGCGGCTCATCACCGACCTCCTCGCTGACCGGTTCGTCGAAGGCAATCATCTCCCGCGCCACCGACAGTTCGCCCGTGCGAAGGGACGCCCTTCCCGTAAACGGACGCCGGCCCCCCGGTGTGAGGCACGCACCCGGGCGTCAGTGTGCGGCGTTACGCGCACCCCCGATGCCCACGGTGTGACACCGTGCCGAGGGGAGGCCCACGGTGTGACACCGTGGGCTTCCGGTGTTGGAGCGAGGCCGCACTGTGCGGCGTCATGCGCGTTCCCGGTGAGCACGGTGTGACACCGTGCTCTTCCGGTGCGCACGGTGTCACACCGTGCTCACCCAGCTCGGGCGCGCCGAGAAGGGGCTAGCCCGCCTCGGACAGGAGACGCTGGATACGGCCGACACCTTCCGCCAGGTCGTCGTCACCGAGCGCGTAGGACAACCGGAGGTAGCCGCCGGGACCGAATGCCTCGCCGGGCACGACCGCGACCTCGGCCTCGTCCAGGATCAGCTCGGCGAGCTCGGCAGACGTCCGCGGCGTCCGCCCGCGGATCGAGCGTCCGAGGACCGCGCGGACCGACGGGTAGACGTAGAACGCGCCCTGCGGGGTCGGGCACACCACGCCGGGGGCCTCGTTGAGCATGCGGACGATCGTGCGCCGCCGGCGGTCGAAGGCCGCTCGCATCTCGGCCACGCAGGCGAGGTCGCCGCTGACCGCCGCCAGCGCCGCCCGCTGCGAGACGTTGGCGACGTTGGAGGACAGGTGCGACTGCAGGTTGGTCGCGGCCTTGATCACGTCCGGCGGGCCGATCATCCAGCCGACCCGCCATCCGGTCATCGCGTAGGTCTTGGCCACGCCGTTGAGCACCACGCAGGTGTCGGCCAGCTCGGGCACCTCGACCGGCATCGAGGCGGACCGGACGCCGTCGTAGGTCAGGTGCTCGTAGATCTCGTCGGTGATCACCCAGATGCCGTGCTCGAGCGCCCAGCGCCCGATCTCGCGCACGGCCTCGGGCGGGTAGACCGCCCCCGTCGGGTTGGACGGCGAGCAGAACAGCAGCACCTTGGTCCGGGGCGTCCGGGCCGCCTCCAGCTGGGCGAGGTCGACCAGGTAGCCCTGGTCCTCCCCGGCGAACACCTCGACGGGGACGCCACCGGCCAGGCGGATCGCCTCCGGGTACGTCGTCCAGTAGGGCGAGGGCAGCAGCACCTCGTCGCCGGGGTCGACGAGGGTGGCGAACGCCTGGTACACCGCCTGCTTGCCGCCGTTGGTGATCAGAACCTGGGCCGCCGGGACCTGCAGCCCCGAGTCCCGCGCGGTCTTCTCGGCCACGGCCGCGCGCAGCTCGGGCAGCCCGGCCGCGGGCGTGTAGCGGTGGTTCGCCGGGACCGGGCAGGCCTCGATCGCGGCCCGGACCACGTGGTCCGGCGTGGGGAAGTCCGGCTCGCCGGCGCCGAAGCCGATCACCGGGCGGCCCTCCGCCTTCAGCGCCTTGGCCTTGGCATCCACCGCCAGCGTCGCGGATTCCGCGATGCCGCCGATCCGGGCGGACACCCTGCGGCCGCGCTGGACCGAGGTCTCGACGGAAGGGGTATGCGAAGCGATGTCGGTCACGCACCCATCCTGGCACCGCCGCGCCGCCGCGTGGGCGGCCCAGGGTCACCGACTGTTGCGGCGGTTCGACCAAGAGGTGCCGGGGTGCGTACACTGCCTCCTCGGGTGGTTGCGGGCCGCCATGCTGGCGGCTGCCACGGCGCAGCCTCGGACTGGTCAGACCGCGGCGCACCCAGCAGAGGGCAGTGGCGCAACTGGCAGCGCACCGGTCTCCAAAACCGGCGGTTGGGGGTTCGAGTCCCTCCTGCCCTGCGGAACGTCGTACCGCTCGGAGCCAGACCCGCGGGACGGCGGACCGACGGCGTCGGGCATGCCCAACAGCTGTCCGGCGTTGCGACCGATGACCCTCGAGCAGTCGGGACCGATCCGGTGGTGAGAACCGAACCCGCGCCGCGAGCGACCAAGCGTCGCCGCGGCGGCATCCGCCTCTTCCTCCGGCAGATCCTGGCCGAGCTGCGCAAGGTCGTGCGTCCCACCCGGCCGGAACTGATCACCTATACGAGCGTCGTCCTGGTGTTCGTGCTGGCGGTCATGACGTACGTGTCGGGGCTGGACCTGGCCTTCGGCAAGCTGGTGCTCTGGGCCTTCGGCAACTCCTGACTCGACCGCCGTCCGGGTCACGGGACGCCCGCGCCCGGCGCCGTCCGGGCCGCCTCCCCGGCGCACCACGCTCGGGAGGGACGGCGGGCCGCGACCCGAAAAACGAACACTTGGATCTCAGGGAAGTAGGACGACAGCGTGTCCGAGCAGACGCCGCAGTTCAGCAGCGAGCAGGTGGAGGCGCCCGACCTCGCGCCCACCGGGGCTGATGCCGGCGATGAGGACCTGACCGCGGCTCCGGACGCCCCGGACACCCCGGTCGAACTGAGCGACGAGCCGACCGAGGCGAGCGACGAGCCGACCGAGGCGAGCGACGAGCCGAGCGACGAGCCGAGCGACGAGCCGAGCGACGAGCCGAGCGACGAGCCGAGCGACGAGCCGGCCCAGGTGAGCGACGAGGCGAGCGACGAGCCTGCCCTCACCGTCGTGGACTGGGTCCCCGAAGGGGAAGCGCTGCCGGACGGGGCCCCCGAAGGGGAATCGCCCCCGGTCGCCGCTGACGACGGCGAGGTGGACCGGTCGGACGGCGCGGGAGGCGACCCGGTCGAGGAGTTCAAGGCCCAGCTGCGCCGGATGTCGGGGGAGTGGTACGTCATCCACTCCTACGCCGGCTACGAGAACCGGGTGAAGACCAACCTGGAGAGCCGGATCACCAGCCTGAACATGGAGGACTTCATCTTCGAGGTGGAGGTCCCCATGGAGGAGGTCACGGAGATCAAGAACGGGCAGCGCAAGCAGGTCCGCCGGGTGCGCATCCCGGGGTACGTGCTGGTCCGGATGGATCTCACCGACGAGTCCTGGGGGGCGGTCCGGCACACGCCGGGGGTGACCGGCTTCGTCGGCCACACGCACCAGCCGGTCCCGCTGAGCCTCGACGAGGTCTTCTCGATGCTCGCGCCGACGCTCCAGCGGGCCGAGGGCGCCAAGCCGGCCAAGCCCGAGATCAAGCTGGTCGACTTCGAGATCGGCGAGACCGTGACCGTGATGGAGGGCCCGTTCGAGACCCTGCCGGCAACCATCTCCGAGATCAACGCCGACCAGCAGAAGCTCAAGGTGCTGGTCTCCATCTTCGGCCGGGAGACCCCGGTCGAGCTGTCGTTCAGCGACGTCACGAAACTCTGACGCAGCGCTGAGGCAGCGCCGCCCGCCCGTCCCGACCCATCCGCCAGAAGGATCGACATGCCCCCGAGGAAGAAGATCGCAGCGATCATCAAGCTGCAGATCAACGCCGGCCAGGCCACGCCGGCGCCGCCGATCGGCCCGGCGCTGGGCCAGCACGGCGTCAACATCATGGAGTTCTGCAAGGCCTACAACGCGCAGACCGAGTCCCAGCGGGGCAACGTGATCCCCGTCGAGATCACGGTGTTCGAGGACCGCTCGTTCACGTTCATCACCAAGACCCCGCCGGCCGCCGAGCTGATCAAGAAGGCCGCGGGCGTGGAGAAGGGCTCCGGCGAGCCGCACAAGGTCAAGGTGGGCCGTTTGACCGCGGATCAGGTGCGCGACATCGCCCGGCAGAAGCTGGAGGACCTCAACGCCACGGACGTCGAGGCCGCAGCGAAGATCATCGCCGGCACGGCCCGCTCGATGGGGATCACCGTCGAGTCGTGAGCCGCGCCGGCCCCGCGTTCACCAGGCCGAACCCGGGCCGACCCGACCTCAGCGAGGTCCGGTCCGGGGCCGGCGGTACCGTTCAAGGCAGTGGCAGGGCCGGCGCTGGCCCGATGACCACGAACTCCGACTCCCGGCTCCGGCCGGGAGCACGCACACAAGGAGAGCAGAAGTGAAGCGCAGCAAGGCATATCGCGCCGCAGCCGAGCGGATCGACCGCAACCGGGCGTACCAGCCGCTGGAAGGGATCCGGCTCGCGCGGGAGACGTCCACCACGAAGTACGACGCCACCGTCGAGGTCGCATTCCGGCTCGGCGTCGATCCCCGCAAGGCCGACCAGATGGTCCGCGGGACCGTCAACCTGCCGCACGGCACGGGCAAGACGGCCAGGGTGCTGGTCTTCGCCACCGGTGACCGGGCGGCCCAGGCCGAGGCGGCGGGTGCGGACTACGTCGGCTCCGACGACCTGATCGAACGGATCCAGGGCGGCTTCCTCGACTTCGACGCCGTCGTGGCCACCCCCGACCTCATGGGCAAGGTCGGACGGCTGGGCAAGATCCTCGGGCCCCGGGGGCTGATGCCCAACCCCAAGACCGGCACGGTGACGATGGACGTCGCGAAGGCGGTCGAGGAGATCAAGGGAGGCAAGATCGAGTTCAGGGTGGACAAGCACGCCAACCTCCACCTGATCATCGGCAAGGCCTCGTTCAGCGACACGCAGCTGGTGCAGAACTATGCCGCTGCGCTGGAGGAAGTCATCCGGCTGAAGCCATCGGCCGCCAAGGGGCGCTACCTGAGGAAGGCGACCGTGACCACGAGCATGGGTCCCGGCATCCCGCTGGACGTCAGCCGCACCCGCAACCTCGAGGCCGAGGAGACAGTCAGCGCTTGATCCCCGCCGTTCAAGGCACCCGTTCGGACAGCCCCCGGGCTGGTCTGCGGCCGAGTCCGCGGGCCGGGTACGGTTGATCTCGCGCGAGCCTGGGGTTGTGCGGGTCGGATCCATGCGGGTGGACGGCCCAGAGCGCGATGGAGCGGGTGCGGCGACGGCCTCGATCTTCGGAGGGGCCAGGTGTACGAGACGCTGCCGGTCGACGAGCCGGTGCAGGAGCAGGACTCTCGGCTGCTCCTGATCGAGGACGACGACGGCGACGCATTGCTGGTCCAGGAACTGCTGGACGGCGGCGACCTGGAGCTGGTCCGCGTCCGGACCCTGGCCGAGGCGCGCCCCCACCTGGCAGGGCAGTCGTTCGGCTGCGTGCTGCTGGACCTCGGCCTGCCGGATGCCCAGGGGCTCGAGGCCGTGCACGAGGTGCTGGCCGCGGGCGGGCGCGCGGTCGTCTGCCTGACCGGTCTGGACGACGCGCAGCGCGGGATCGCCGCCGTCGCCGCCGGCGCCCAGGACTACCTGATCAAGGGCACGGTGGACGGGCAGTTGCTGCGCCGCTCGGTCCGCTACGCGATCGAGCGGCGGCGTGCCGACGGCGCGGCGCGCCAGCTGTTCGCCACCAGGCTGCGCGCGGAGGAGAACGCCCGGCTGGAGCGCGGCCTGCTGCCCGTTCCGCAGATCTTCGACCCGTCCCTCGGAGTGACCGCCCGGTACCGCCCCACTGGGGGCGGCGCGCTCGGTGGCGACTTCTACGACGTGGTCGAGACTCCGGACGGCCGCGTATTCGTCCTGCTCGGCGACGTGGCCGGGCACGGCCCGGACGAGGCCGCGCTCGGCGTCAGCCTGCGGATCGCCTGGCGCGCGCTGGTGCTGGCCGGGGTCGGTCCCGAGCGGGTGTTCCCCGTGCTGGAACAGGTGCTCGTGCGGGAACGGCGTTCGGAGGACATCTTCGCCCTCGCCAGCATGCTGGTGATCGCCGCGGACCGGCGCAGCGCCACCCTGTGGCTGGCCGCCCACCTTCCCCCGATGGCGCTCGACCCGGCCCCGAGCCAGGTCTCCGGGGAGCTGACCGGCCCCGCGCTCGGGCTTCTGCAGGACGCCACCTGGCGCGGGCTGCCCGTCCCGCTGCCCGAGGAGTGGCGGATCATGCTCTACACCGACGGGCTGGTCGAGGGCCGGCGTGGGCGCGGCTCGGAGATCCTCGGCGTCCCCGGCCTGATCGAGCTCGCCGCGCAGAGCCGCCTGCTGCCCGGCACGCCCGTCCTGGTGGACGACCTGCTCGACCGGGTCGAGCAGGCCTACGGCGGCACGATGCCGGACGACGTCGCAGTGGTCGTGCTGCAATGGCCGCTCGGAGGGGCCCCCTGGTGAGCGGTCCGCCGGCCCCGGCCACCGGCTCGCGGGCCGGGCGGGGCTGGGCCCTGCGCCGCCGGATCGCGGTGGCGTTGATCGTCGGGGGGGTTGCGCTCCTCGGTGTCGTGGCGGTGTCCGGGACGGTGCTGACCGAGGTCCAGGACGCCCAGACCCGGGTGGTCGACAACTACTTCGCCGCTCAGGGCATGTCCAACCGCAGGTTCATCAGCTGGCTCGACATGGAGACCGCGGTCCGCGGGTACGCGCTGACGAAGAACCGGAGCTCGCTCCAGCCGATGCAGGACGCGCTCGCCACCCAGGCGCAGAACCCGACGGATCGGATCCGGGCGCTGCTCCGGAAGGACCCGAAGTCCCAGGCCGACCTCGACACGTTCACCGCCGCGGCCGATCGCTGGTACCGCGAGTGGGCGCTGCCCGCGATCGCCACGATCGACTCCACCGGCGCGCTCCCCCCGGCCGAGGCCGAGCGCGGGCAGTTGCTCTTCAACCAGATCCGCACCACCTACGACGCGTACAGCACACAGGTGCGCCTCAACCGGGCGGACGCCGTGCGCTCCCTGCGCTGGCGCACGGACCTGCTGTTCGTGGCGGTGGTGGTGAGCGCGCTGGGTGCGGTGGCCGTCGCCGTCCTGCTGTGGTGGCTGCTGCGCCGCTGGGTCAGCGGCCCTGTGGAGGCGCTGGCACGCGAGGCCCGGGTGGTCAGCGCCGGGGACCTGAACCACGCCGTGCGGGTGGACGGCCCGCCGGAGTTCGTCGCGCTGGCCGAGGACATGGACGCGATGCGCCGCAGGCTCGTCGACCAGATCGCGGAGGTCGAGGCGGGGCGGCGGGCGATTACCGAGGCTCAGGTGCGGCTGGAGGGGCAGGCCGCGGCCCTGGAGAAGTCCAACCGGGACCTCGAGCAGTTCGCCTACGTCGCCTCGCACGACCTGCAGGAGCCGCTGCGCAAGGTGGCGAGCTTCTGCCAGATGCTGCAACGGCGCTACGCCGGGCAGCTGGACGAGCGGGCCGACCAGTACATCGCCTACGCCGTGGACGGGGCGCTGCGGATGCAGCAGCTGATCAACGCGTTGCTCGAGTTCTCCCGGGTCGGCCGTGCCGCCGTCCCGGAGACCGTGGTCGATCTCCAGCTGTGCATGCAGCACGCGGCGTCGAACCTCGAGGTGACCAGTCGGGAGAGCGGCGCCGAGATCACCTGGGACGCGTTGCCCTCGGTCCGGGGGGAGCAGGCGCTGCTCACCCAACTGCTGCAGAACCTGCTCGCCAACGCGATCAAGTTCCGGTCGGAGGCAGCCCCGCGGGCGCACGTGGGCGTCCGCCGCGACGGTGACTTCTGGGAGTTCTCCTGTGAGGACAACGGGATCGGGATCGAGTCACGGTACGCCGAGCGGGTGTTCCTGATCTTCCAGCAGCTGCACACGAGAGACACCTACGGGGGTACCGGGATCGGTCTGGCTCTGTGTCGCAGAATCGTGGAGTTTCACGGGGGAATGATCTGGGTCGAGCAGCGGCCCGGCCCCGGTACCATGATCCGCTGGACGCTGCCGGTCGTGCGCAACGTTCCGGGCGTGGACGGCGCCGGAAACGGCGAGCGACGACGGTCCCGGGACGAGTCGGACGGGGATCAGCGGGGCGTCGGCGACTCCGCGCAGGTGGCTGCGACCGAGGGGAGCGGACAGGATGACCCCTGACCCGCGACCGCTACGAGTCCTGCTCGTCGAGGACGATGCGGGCGACGTTCTGCTGGTGCGCGAGGCCTTTGCGGACAGCGCGATGGCCACCGCACTCGAGGTGGTCAGCGACGGCGTCGAGGCGCTGGCCCTGTTGCGCCGTGCGCGGGATCATGCCGATACGCCGACTCCCGACCTGATCCTGCTCGACCTCAACCTGCCGCGGATGGACGGCCGCGAGGTGATCGCCGAGATCAAGGCCGACCCGAAGCTGCGGGTGATCCCGATCGTCGTGCTCACCACCTCCGAGGCGGAGGAGGACGTCATTGGCAGCTATGCCCTGCACGCCAACGCCTACGTCACCAAGCCGGTCGAGTTCGACCGCTTCGTCGAGGTCGTCCGCCAGATCGAGCGGTTCTTCGGCTCGATCGTCCGCCTCACCGACCCGCCGGAGGACACGGCCCGCGCCAGCTGAGCCCGGATTTGGTTCCGCAGGCGCGGGTCACCTACCCTGAGTGCGCCGAAGACCGCCGGTCACCACCCGCAAGGGTGGTCGAAGGTCCCGCACAGCGGGCGGCCCGCGCAGGTGATCAGGACGAGCGTGCCAACGGCACGATCCCGCCCCGACGCGCCTGCGCCGGGGCGTTTCGCATGTCGGGGCCGGACGGCGGGCACTACGTGGAAGGAGCCTCATGCCGAGGCCGGACAAGGCCGCGACGGTGGCCGAGATCGCCCAGCGGTTCCGCGCATCGAACGCCGCGGTGCTCACCGAGTACCGAGGGCTGTCGGTGTCGCAGCTCACCGAGCTGCGCCGGAGCCTGGGCGGGCACGCCACCTACGCGGTGGTGAAGAACACCCTGACCTCCCTCGCGGCGGCCGAGGCGGGGGTGACCGCCTTCCAGGGGCGCCTCACCGGTCCGACGGCGGTGGCGTTCGTCACCGGGGACCCGGTCGAGGCGGCCAGGGGCCTTCGGGACTTCGCCCGCGCCCACCCCGCGCTGGTGATCAAGGGCGGGATCCTCGAGGGCAAGGAGCTGTCCGCGGACGACGTCCGCCAGCTCGCCGACCTCGAGCCCCGCGAGGTTCTCCTGGCCCGGCTGGCGGGCGCCATGAAGGCGTCGCTCAACCAGGCCGCCTACCTGTTCGTCGCGCCGCTGTCGCAGACGGCTCGGGTGCTCGACGCGCTGCGGCAGAAGCTGGAACAGGCCGCGCCCGAGTCCCCGCCCAGCGCGCAGGACGCGCCGGACGTCCCGCCCGCCGAGGACGCGGTGACCGAGGACGCCGGCGGTGCGGACGCCGACGAGCCGGAGGCGGTGGCCGAGGTGACCGGGGAGGCTGCCGAACAGACCGCTGCGAGCGACCAGGGCTGAACGACTTCAACGCCGGTCCGGCGACGCCGGGCCGATCCGAGCTGCACGAGAGGGAAGGACGACGCCGCGATGGCGAAGCTGAGCACAGACGAGCTGCTGGATGCCTTCAAGGAGATGACGCTGATCGAACTGTCCCAGTTCGTGAAGCAGTTCGAGGAGACCTTCGAGGTCACCGCGGCCGCGCCGGTCGCCGTGGCCGCTCCGGTCGCGGCCGGCGGCGGTGCCGCCGCTGCCCCGGCCGAGGAGGAGAAGGACGAGTTCGACGTCATCCTCGAGGCCGCCGGCGAGAAGAAGATCCAGGTGATCAAGGTGGTCCGCGAGATCGTCTCCGGCCTCGGGCTCAAGGAGGCCAAGGACCTCGTGGACGGCGCGCCCAAGCCGGTGCTGGAGCGCGCGAACAAGGAGGCTGCGGACAAGGCCAAGGCCGCCCTCGAGGGCGCCGGCGCCCAGGTCAGCCTCAAGTAGTCGATCCTCGATCGCGACGCCCCGCACCGCGGCGGTGGGACCGGCCCGCCGCCGCGGTGCGGGCTGTCGAGGAGCGCGCGCCACACGCGGCCGGAGGACCGGCGCGGTCGGAAGGGAGCACCTCCTGACCTGCGGCAACAAGGGTTCGAAGGGGGAAGACAGGCTTTCTTCTCTTGACGCCCACGGCGAGGCCCGTCATGCTCGATAGGACGCCGCGAGGCTCCGAAACGGCCGCCCTGGAGTGGGAGGCCGGGGGAGTTATAGCGGTGAGGAGCAGGGGGTTTACTTTCGCGTGCCCAGCGAGTATGCTCCGAGTTTGCGCTGCCCTACATGTGTCCCTCTTCCCCAGACAGCCGTGCGCGCTAGGCGGAGGCGGGGCCATCGGCATGCGCCAGTAACGCTCGCAGGCCCGTGGAAGGACCCCTTTTGGCAGCCTCGCGCATCGCGCCCGTGACAGGTTCCACCACTAGAACGGCCTCCGGCCGTATCTCCTTCGCCAAGATCCGCGAGCCACTTGAGGTCCCCAACCTCCTGGCGTTGCAGACCGAGAGCTTCGACTGGCTCCTCGGCAACGACAGGTGGCAGGCTCGCGTCGATTCCGCCCTGGCCGACGGCCGCCGGGACGTGCCCAGCACCTCCGGCCTGGAGGAGATCTTCGAGGAGATCTCCCCGATCGAGGACTTCTCGGGCTCGATGTCGCTCTCGTTCCGGGACCACCGGTTCGAGCCGCCCAAGTACTCCATCGACGAATGCAAAGAGCGGGACATGACCTACTCGGCGCCGCTGTTCGTCACGGCCGAGTTCATGAACACCACCACCGGCGAGATCAAGAGCCAGACCGTGTTCATGGGTGACTTCCCGCTGATGACCGAGCGCGGCACGTTCGTCATCAACGGGACCGAGCGCGTCGTGGTCTCCCAGCTGGTCCGCTCGCCCGGCGTCTACTTCGAGCGCACGGTCGACAAGATCTCGGACAAGGACGTCTTCACCGCGAAGATCATCCCCTCCCGGGGTGCCTGGCTGGAGTTCGAGGTCGACAAGCGCGACCTGGTCGGCGTCCGGATCGACCGCAAGCGCAAGCAGTCGGTGACCGTCCTGCTCAAGGCCCTCGGCTGGAGCGAGGCGCAGATCCTGGAGGAGTTCGGCGACGTCGAGTCGATCCGCCAGACCCTCGAGAAGGACCACACCGCCAGCACCGACGAGGCCCTGCTCGACATCTACCGCAAGCTGCGCCCCGGCGAGCCGCCGACCCGCGAGGCCGCCCAGACGCTGCTGGAGAACCTGTACTTCAACCCCAAGCGGTACGACCTGGCCAAGGTCGGCCGGTACAAGATCAACAAGAAGCTCGGCCTCGAGCTGCCGCTGTCCTCCAGCGTGCTCACCCTCGAGGACGTCGTGGCGACCATCCGCTTCCTGGTCACCCTGCACGCGGGCGGTCCCACCATGCCCGGGCGCCGCGGCGGCGAGCCGGTGGACCTGCGGGTCGAGGTGGACGACATCGACCACTTCGGCAACCGCCGGTTGCGCACGGTCGGCGAGCTGATCCAGAACCAGGTCCGTACCGGGCTCTCCCGGATGGAGCGCGTCGTCCGCGAGCGGATGACCACCCAGGACGTCGAGGCGATCAC
>JBKPQU010000024.1:0-6161 GCA_046734255.1 Actinomycetota bacterium | reverse complement strand
GCGGTCTCGGCGTTGCGAGCGTTCCCCGAGGTGAACGCGTCGCTGTCGCCGGACAAGGGCAGCTTGATCCTCAAGCGCTACTACAACATAGGAATCGCGGTCGACACCCCGGGTGGTCTGGTGGTGCCGGTGGTCACGGATGTCGACCGCAAGGGCGTGATCGAGCTGAGCAAGAACCTCGGCGAACTCTCGGGCAAGGCCCGGGACGGGAAGCTGTCGGCCGCTGAGATGTCCGGCGGCACCTTTACGATCTCCAGCCTCGGCGGGATCGGCGGCACCGGGTTCACTCCGATCGTGAACGCGCCCGAGCTGGCGATCCTCGGCGTGGTCCGCTCCAAGATTGCGCCGGTGTGGGACGGCGAGAGTTTCGTCCCGCGAATGATGTTGCCGCTGTCGCTCTCCTACGACCACCGCGTCATCGACGGCGCCATGGCCGCCCGGTTCACCCGGCACCTGTGCTCGTTGCTTGAAGACCTGCGCAAGCTGGTGCTCTGATGGCCGGCTCGGGCGACAGGGAGGTCCGGATCCCTGACATCGGCGACTTCGACGCCGTCCCCGTCATCGAGGTGCATGTCGCGGTCGGCGATGTGATCAACGAAGAGGACCCGCTGATCACCTTGGAGTCCGACAAGGCGACGATGGACATCCCCGCGCCATTCGCTGGCACCGTGACCGCGGTTCGGGTCAACGTCGGGGACACCGTCTCCGAAGGCGACGTCATCCTCGACCTCGCGGGCGCCGAGCCAGAAGGCGCGCTCGAACCGGCACCGTCGAGCGCCAAGTCGGACGCCCAGCCAGAGGTGCAGGAGAAGGCATCGGCCACGGCTGCGGCATCCACGACTGCTGCGGCCCCGGCCTCAGGCACTGCCTGGTCAGGCACGAGGGGCGACGTTCACGCGCAGGTCCTCGTCCTGGGCGCAGGTCCCGGGGGGTACACCGCTGCGTTCCGGGCAGCGGACCTCGGCGCCTCGGTGGTGCTGGTGGATCGGGGGCCGCGCCTGGGCGGGGTCTGCCTCAATGTCGGCTGCATCCCCTCGAAAGCGTTGCTGCACGCGGCGAAGGTGATCGCCGAGGCGAGGGAGATGGCGGAGTTCGGCGTCACCTTCGGCGATCCGGACGTCGACGTGGACGCGCTGCGCACCTGGAAGGACAAGGTCGTCAACCGATTGACCGGCGGCCTGACCGGGCTCGCGAAGCAGCGCAAGGTGACCGTGGTCTACGGGTCAGGTCGCTTCGCCTCCAGCAACGAGCTCGTCGTCGATGCCGAGGACGGCTCGCCGACGACGGTCAGTTTCGAGTCGGCGATCATTGCGGCCGGGTCCGAACCGGTGCGGCTGCCGTTCATACCGCATGACGACCCCCGGGTGATCGACTCGACGGGTGCGCTGGAGCTGCGGGAGATCCCCCGCCGGCTGCTGGTGATCGGCGGCGGCATCATCGGCCTGGAGATGGCCACGGTCTACCACGAGCTCGGCAGCAGGATCACGGTGGTGGAGCTGATGAACCAGCTCATCCCGGGAGCGGACAAGGACACCGTGACCCCGCTCGCGCGCCGGGTCGGCAAGCAGTACGAGAACGTGTTCACCGAGACGAAGGTCACCGCGGTCCAGGCAGGCCCGGACGGCCTGACGGTGACGTTCGAGGGCGCGAAGGCACCGGCCGAGGACACGTTCGACGCCGTGCTGGTGGCCGTGGGACGGGTCCCGAACGGCAAGCTGCTGGACGCTGAGAAGGCGGGGGTGGCCGTGGACGAGCGCGGATTCATCGCCGTCGACAAGCAACAACGAACCAACGTCGCGCACATCTTCGCCATCGGTGACGTGGTCGGGCAGCCGATGCTCGCGCACAAGGCCACCCACGAAGGCAAGGTCGCCGCCGAGGTCGCCACCGGGAAGCAGTCCTACTTCGACGCCAGAGTGATTCCCTCGGTCGCATACACCGACCCGGAGGTCGCCTGGGTCGGCGTCACCGAGAACGAGGCCAAGGCGGCCGGGATGAACTACGGCAAGGGCGTCTTCCCCTGGGCCGCAAGCGGTAGAGCCCTGTCTCTCGGCCGCGACGAGGGCTCCACCAAGGTGCTCTTCGACACGGCGACGGAGCAGGTGATCGGCTGCAGCATCGTCGGCCCGTCCGCCGGTGACCTGATCGCCGAAGCCGCGCTCGCCATCGAAATGGGCGCCGACGCAGCCGACATCGGCCTCACCATCCACCCCCACCCCACGCTCTCCGAGACCATCGCCATGGCCGCCGAAGCCTTCGAAGGCACGATCACCGACCTCTACCTGCCCAAGAAGAAGTAGTCGTGAAGGGCGCCATGTCCCAGGATCCGTACGAACTCGTCCCTACCCCTGACGGGATGGTTGCTCGGGTTTACGCGCGGGGGAGCGCGGTGCTGGCCAGCCCGACCATCAATCGGGGTACCGCGTTCACGAATGAGGAGCGCACCGCGTTGGGGCTGACGGGTCTGCTGCCGACAGGTGTAACGACGCTGGATGGGCAGCTGCGGCGGGTATACGGCCAGTACAGCAAGCAGGACGGTGATTTGCGCAAGTGGGTGTACCTGGCGAACCTGCGCGACCGCAACGAGGTGTTGTTCTATCGGCTGCTGTCCGACCACATCCAGGAGATGCTGCCGATCGTCTACACCCCGACAGTCGGACTTGCGATCGAACGGTTCAGTCACGAGTTCCGCCGTCCGCGCGGGGTGTACCTGTCGGTCGACAGGCCGGAGGACGTGGAGGCCTCGTTCCGCAACACCGGCCTGGGGGCCGAGGACGTCGACCTGCTGGTGGCCACGGACTCCGAGGGCATTCTTGGGATCGGTGACCAGGGAGTCGGCGGCATCGAGATCTCGATCGGCAAGCTCGCGGTCTACACCGCCGCGGCGGGCATCCATCCGCACCGTGTTCTCCCGGTCGTCCTGGACATGGGAACCGACAACCTCAAGCTGCTCAACGACGAGATGTACCTCGGGGCGCGGCACGCACGGGTGCGGGACCAGCGCTACGACGACCTGATCGACGCCTACGTCACCACCGTCACGAAACGGTTCCCGAACGCCATGCTGCACTGGGAGGACTTCGGCGCCAGCAACGCCCGTCGCATCCTGAACAGGTACGCCGACCAGGTCTGCACGTTCAACGATGACATGCAGGGAACCGCCGCCGTCGTGCTGGCCGCCGCCTTTTCCGCGGTCCGCGCCATCGGTACCCGTCTGCGCGACCAGCGGGTGGTGATCCACGGCGCCGGAACCGCCGGACTCGGGATCGCGGACATGATGCGCGACCAGATGGTGCGAGAAGGTCTGTCCCGCGAGGAGGCCACGGGGCGGTTCTGGGCACTTGGCCGCGGCGGCCTGCTGACCGACGACGAGGCCGAGCAGCTGTACGACTTCCAGGTGCCCTACGCCCGCCCTGCATCAGAGGTGGCCGGCTGGTCCGCCAGCGGCAACCAGATCAGTCTGGCCGACGTCGTGGCAAGGGTTCGACCCACGATGCTGATCGGCACCTCGACGCACACCGGCGCGTTCACCGAGGCCATCGTCCGGACCATGGCGACCCATGCCGACCGGCCGATCATCATGCCGCTGTCTAATCCGACGTCCAAGTGTGAGGCGCTACCGGCGGATCTGATCCGCTGGACGGACGGCCGGGCACTGGTCGCGACGGGCAGCCCGTTCCGTCCGGTCACCCACGACGAGCGCACCTACGAGATCGCCCAGGCCAACAACGCCCTGGTCTTCCCCGGACTCGGCCTCGGCGTGATCGTGGCCCGCGCCACCCGGATCAGCGACCGCATGATCGCTGCCGCCGCGGACGCGGTGGCTGAGCTGTCCAACGCCACCAGACCAGGTGCGCCGCTCCTGCCCCCGGTGGAGGATCTGCGGATGGTCTCCGCCGCCGTCGCCGTCGCCGTCGCACGCGCCGCCGAACAGGAAGGACTCGCACAAGCCACCCTCCACGACCCCGTCCAGCAGGTCCACCAGGCCATGTGGCGACCGGACTACCCCCACATCGAAGTCAAGCCCGGCTGACCGAGGTGCGCCGGAGACGAGCGATGCAACGATGGGCGCAATACCTAAGGAGACAGCCATGCCAGATCGCTCCGCCGAGACACCCGCTCCGCCACGCGAGGTCGTCGTCCTCGCCGGCGTCCGGACCGCGATCGGCAAGTACGGCGGCGGCCTCAAGGACGTCCCACCCGCGGACCTGGCCGCCCAGGTGACCCGCGAGGCGGTCGCCCGGGCCGGCGTCGACGCGAGCGACGTCGGGCACGTCGTCTTCGGCAACGTCATCCACACCGAGGGGCGCGACATGTACCTGGCGCGCGCGGCGGCGATCAACGCAGGCCTGCCGGTGGAGACCCCGGCGCTGACAGTGAACCGGCTGTGTGGAAGTGGGCTTCAGGCTATCGTCTCGGCCGCGCAGACGATCGCGCTCGGCGAGGCGGACGTCGCCGTCGGCGGCGGCGCGGAGTCCATGAGCCGGGCGCAGTACTGGCTGCCCGGGTTGCGCTGGGGCCAGCGGATGGGCGACGGCGGCGCCGTCGACGCCATGGTCGCGGCG
Organism: Actinomycetota bacterium; assembly: GCA_046734255.1. GTDB lineage: Bacteria > Actinomycetota > Actinomycetes > Actinomycetales > Kineosporiaceae > JBKPQU01. Next base: position 1,596 of record JBKPQU010000024.1, on the reverse strand, counting down.
CTGAGTGACCCGTTCGACGACTGCCACATGGGCGTGACCGCCGAGAACGTCGCCGAGAAGTGGTCGATCACACGCGAGGACCAGGACGCCCTCGCCGTCGAGAGCCACCACCGCGCGGCGGCGGCGATCGCGGATGGCCGCTTCGCCGAGCAGATCCTGCCCATCGAGATCAAGGGCCGTAGGGGCACGACGGTCTTCGCGCAGGACGAGCATGTGCGCGCCGACGTCACGCTCGAGGACCTCGCCAAATTGCGCCCGGCGTTCGCCAAGGAGGGCAGCGTGACGGCAGGCAACGCGTCGGGCGTCAACGACGCCGCCGCCGCTGTGGTCCTTGCCGACGCCGCCACGGCGAGGGCGAAGGGCCTGACGCCACTGGGCCGCCTCGTCGCCTACAGCCACGTCGGCGTCGAACCGCGCTACATGGGCATCGGGCCGGTACCGGCCGTGCAATCGGTCCTCGCCAAGGCCGGGCTCGCGGTGTCCGACATCGACGTGTTCGAGGTCAACGAAGCCTTCGCCGCCCAGGCGCTGGCCGTCACCCGCGACCTCGGCCTTGCCGCGGAGAAGACGAACCCGAACGGCAGCGGTGTGGGGCTCGGCCACCCGATCGGCGCGACCGGGGCGATCCTCACCATCAAGGCGCTCTACGAACTCGCCCGCACCGATGGGCGATACGCGCTGGTCACCATGTGCATCGGAGGCGGCCAGGGGATTGCCGCGATCTTCGAGCGGACCTGACCGGCGATACCTGGACTCGCGTCGAGGGAGTGCTCGACGCGGTGCGGAACGATTCCGATGTCACCGACTCGCGCGAGCCACGCCCACGGCTAACCGCCGCGCAAGCCGAACGGGTTGCCGTCGGCGTCGGTGAGCACGCACACCCGCGCCTCGGGTGCGACTCGACGCGGAGCGCTGCGTTCGGTCGCGCCGGCCGCGAGCAGGGTTTCCCGGGTCGCGTCGAGATCCTCGACGTCGGCGAACGCCACCGGTCCGCCGGCCACGTCGCCAGGAGCAAGGGCGACCTCGAACCCGTCGACGTTGTACCCGACGTAGTAGGGCTGGTCGGTATGCGGCTCGCCGAACAGCGCGGTGTAGACGGACTTGGCGGCATCCAGGTCGGACACCGGGACCACAAGGCTTCGGATCGTGGGGCTCACGTTCGTCTCCTCAGAGGGTACGGCGGGAACACATCCTGACATGCGGCGATCACGTCGAACTCGCCGCCCACCTCAGGCCGTCGGAATCCCTTTATCCACAGGGGGTTTCCGGGGTGTCCGGATTGTCGGTGGTGGCCCTTAACGTGGTGGTCGTGGTGATGGGGGATGCGGCTGCCGGGCATGTGGTGCCTCGCGCGTTGGCGCAGATCCGGGCGAGTGTCGAGGCGGCGTTGGCGGCGCCGACCTGGTCGTTGTCGGATGCCGAGGCGCGGCAGACGGTGGCCGATGCCTACGCGGCGGTGGCGGCGGTGGAGGCGCTGTGCCTGCGGACGGTCCGGGATCTGGATGACCGGCCGGAGGCGGTGCCCGGGGCCCGGGTCGGCACGACCCCGCGGCGACGTTCCTGGTGCACGGGTGTCGGGTCTCACCGGGTCAGGCG
>JBKPQU010000023.1:0-5118 GCA_046734255.1 Actinomycetota bacterium | reverse complement strand
GCCCAGCTCGCCACCAGCTCCGACCATCCCTGCCCGGGGGAGCGGGTCGACCGGCTGACCGCGTGCCAGCGCCCGGACGCGACCGCGAGGGCGGGAACGCCCGACCCGCGGCTGGTCCTGCTCGGCGACTCCACCGCGCGTGCCCTCGCGCCCGGCCTGGACGCCTGGGCGGTCCGGGCGGGGACGTCGTGGGTCCAGGCGGCGTGGCAGCGCTGCACCCCGACCGGTCTGACCGTGGTGCCGACCAACCTGACCGCGCCGGACCAGCCGTCCAGGGTCTGCGCGCAGCAGGCCAGGACGGTGATCAGCCAGACCCTGGAGCAGTACCGGCCGGCGCTGGTGATGGTCTCGGAGTTCTGGTCGCACTACCAGCCGCTGCTGGTCGACGGGCAGCTGCTCCGGGCGGGCACCCCCGAGCACACCGCGGCCCTGCGCGAGCAGTACCTGCAGCTGGTCGACGAGGTCGCCGCGCTCGGCGGGCGGGTGGTGTTCGTCGAGCTGCCGCCCGGCGGCGACAGCCTGGGCTCCATGATCGCCCCGGGCCGCCCCGCGGGCAGCGCCCGGCCGCCCGTCCCCGGTGGTGACCTGGTCCCGGCATGGAACGCCCTGCTGCGCGACGTGGCCGCCAGCCGGCCCCGGAACGCCTCGGTGATCTCCGTGACCGACCTCGTCTGCCCCGGCGGGTGCCCCGCGATGATCGACGGCGTGCTGGTCCGCACGGACGGGGTGCACTACAGCGCCGCGTTCTCCGTGCAGCTGGTCCCGATCATGCTCGAGCGGGCCCTGGACGCGGCTGCACTCCGCTCCGCCGACCTCCAGCCGCGCTGATCATGGGCCAAGGGTGTTTCCGGGCGCCCAAACCACCTTCTCGGCCATGATCAGCGGGGTGTGCTGACCGACGGGCTCACCGGCCGGACGGGGCGGGGATGGCGATCTCGGCCCAGACCCGTTTCCCCGAGGGGAGGTGCTCGATGCCCCAGCCGGAGGCGATCTCCTCGACCATGTGCATGCCGCGGCCGCCCTCGGCACCCGGATCCGCGTCCTGCCGCCGGGGGAAGTCCGGGCTGGCGTCGGTGACGCTGATCCGCAACAGGCCCTCGCGGCAGCTGAGTTCCAGCGTCATCTCGCTGCGGGCGTGGGTGAGCGCGTTGGTGACCAGCTCGCTGACCACGAGCGCGGCGGGGTCGAGCAGCGCGTCGAGTCTCCAGGACGCCAGCGCGGCACGGGTCAGCTCACGAGCCTGCGCCACCGCCTGCGGCCGCGGCGGCAGGAGGTGGCGTTCCTGCCGCTCGCCGTCGCGACCGCGCATGGGCTTCCGACCGCCCCCCACACTCCCCGCACGACTCCGGGCCGCCGACCCGTCGTGCCCATGCGCACCGATTCCCCCCGGATACGCACCCGCTGACGCGGGATCATCGACCTTCTCACCACCGCCTGCGGTGTGTCACGCCCTGACCGTGACCGGCGCGTGCCTCGTCCCGGCGCGGACGGCGTCGACCAGGTGCTCACCGGGTCCCACCCACGCGCCGTCCCAGACGACGCACCGCTCGATCCGGCCCTCGACCACGGCGCCGTGCCCGACGACGTTCCGCCCGCCCGAGGCGTGCAGGTTCGCCCTCAGGTAACCGGACGGCGTGCCGGCGTCGATCGCCACAGAACTGCCGCCCAGGTCGGTCCGGTCGGTCAGGTCGACCAGGTCGAGCGCGCCGCGCGCGGCGGCCGCGCGCCAGACCACCTCGTACAGGCCGGACGGCCGGGCCTCCAGGCCGGCGACCACGCGCCAGGGCAGCAGGCATGCCCCGACGTAGCGGAGGTCTCCGAAGTCGCCGTGACCGGGACGGCGCTCGCACAGCAGCCGGCAGCGCTCGCCGTCCCAGCCGGGCGACAGGCCGGAGAGCCCGCCGGGCAGGTAGGCGTCGGCGTTGGTCACCAGGACGTCGCGGCCGGCCACCCAGTCGCGCAGCGCGGCGAGCGCCCCGGCGGTCCCGAGGGGACCCGGGCCGGCCCGGTCGGCGGCCCGCTCGTCCGAAACCGTCGCCCGCCCGGCCAGCTCGGCCAGCACGAGATCGGCGAGGTGGTAGGCGTTCACGGCGAGGCGGTCCGGGCCGGACCCCACCACGCCGGCCAGCCGCTCCAGCGCCCAGTCCAGCAACGGGCGGCGGTTCACCGGGCACAGCGCCTTCGGCAGCCGCAGCGTCAGCGGGCGCAGCCGCCGACCCTCGCCGGCCGCGAGGACGATCCCGCACAGTCCGTCCGGGGGTCGGGCCGTCACGAGGGGGGGCCGAGCAGCCGCCCGGCGTGTGCGCCCGGCCGCCGGTATTCCTCGAAGACCCGAAGCGCCTGGGCCGTGGACTCGTCCACAGCGCCCGCTTCCTCCCGGGTCAGCCAGGCCGCCTCGAGCGCCTCCGACCCCGTGACCACCCGGGGTCGATGATCCACCGGGACCCAGAACAGCACGTCCACCCGGCGCGCATCGGTGTCCACGACCACCCCGAACGGCAGGGCCGGCTCGACGTCGAGCCCGGTCTCCTCGGCCACCTCGCGTCGGGCGGTGACGTCCGGACCCTCACCCCGGTCGAGCAGGCCGCCGGGCAGGGTCCAGCCCCAGCGGTGGGACTGGCGCAGCATCAGCAGCCGCCCCTCGTGCTCGATCAGGCAGAGGGCGCCGGCGTGGTGGCTGGGGGCGACCCGGCGGATCACCCACAGCCGGACCCGCACGGGGAGCCGGGCGAAGCCCGCCAGCGCCCACTGCCGTGGGCTGGCCCGCCCCTCGGGCCACGGCGGTGGCGCGGGCCCGGACACCTGGGCAGCCTAGGACCACGCGAGCGGGTGCGCGCGAGAATCATGCAGGGGACGACCAGCCCGACCCACGGAGGTGTGACGTGAGCGCGTCTCGCACGCAGGTGGCCGTGATCGGTGCGGGACCGGCCGGGCTGGTGCTGGCGCACCTGCTGGCCCGTGCGGACATCGACGCGGTGGTGCTGGAGACCCGCTCCCGGGAGTACGTCGAGCACCGGCAGCGCGCCGGCGTCCTGGAGAACGACGTCGTCCGGCTGCTGCGTGAGCTGGGTCTCGGGCAACGGCTGGACCGGGAGGGCCTGGAGCACGGCGGGATCCACCTGCAGTTCGACGGCGAGCGGCACCACGTGGACTTCCGCGGGCTCACCGGGCGAACGGTCACCGTGTACGCGCAGACCGAGGTGGTCAAGGACGCCGTCGCCTCGCTGCTGGCCGCCGGGCGGCCGCTGGAGTTCGAGGTCACAGACGTCGTCCTGCACGACGTCACCACCGACACCCCGAGGGTCACCTACCGCACCGCCGGCGGCGAGGATCGGGAGCTGGTCTGCGACATCATCGCCGGTTGCGACGGCTTCCACGGGCCCAGCCGCGAGATGGTGCCGCCGGAGAAGCTGCGGGTGCTGGAGCGCGGCTACCCCTACGCCTGGCTCGGCATCCTCGCCGACGTCGCGCCGTCCACCGAGGAGCTCATCTACGCCCACCACCCGAACGGCTTCTCGCTGCACAGCCTGCGCTCGCTCAAGGTCAGCCGGCTGTACCTGCAGGTCCCGGCGGACGAGGACATCGAGGGCTGGCCCGACGAGCGGATCTGGGCCGAGCTGCAGACCCGGCTCGGGCTGCCCGGCTGGACCCTGCACGAGGGGCCGGTGCGCGAGAAGGGGATCACAGCGATGCGCAGCTTCGTCGCCGCACCCATGCGCCACGGCCGGCTGCTGCTGGCCGGGGACGCCGGGCACATCGTGCCGCCGACCGGCGCCAAGGGGCTGAACCTGGCCGTGGCCGACGTGACCGTGCTGGCCGAGGCGGTGATCCCCTTCCTGGACAAGGGTGACACCCGCCTGCTCGACGAGTACTCCCAGACCTGCCTGGACCGGGTCTGGCGGGCCACCCACTTCTCCTGGTGGATGACCTCGATGCTGCACACCGACCCGGCCGCGGACGACTTCGCCAAGCAGCTCCAGCTCACCCAGCTCCGCCAGGTGACCTCCTCCGAGGCCGCGATGACGTCGCTCGCGGAGAACTACACCGGCCTGCCTCTGCCCGGGCTGTGACATGGCGCCGCGACGCGCCAGCCGCATCCAGCAGGTCGCGGCGCACGCCGTCCTCGACGACCGCGAGCTCCCCGAGGCCGTCGTCCGCCACGGGGAGGACCCGCGGGACGCCGCGGCCCGCGGCGCGCGCAGGGGCGGCGCGAGGGTGGAGGTGGACGGGGTTGCGGATGCGGTGGCCGAGACGGCCGACGCCGCCGGTGGGGACCTGCTGCACACGGTGCGGCTGAGCTTCCTGGCTACCCCGGCGTCCGCGCGGGGTCGGCTCCCGGTGCGGGCCATGGTCGCCGGACCGCCCGCGCCCAAGGTGCAGCGCTGCGCGGCGTACGCCCTCGTCGTGATGGCCGAGGAGGTGCTGCTCACCCGGCTCGCCGGCGGATCGGACCTGTGGACCCTGCCCGGCGGCGGGATCGACTACGGGGAGACGCCGCTGCAGGCGGTCCACCGCGAGGTGTACGAGGAGACCGGGCTGACCCTCACCACGGGCCGGCTGCTCGACGTGGACAGCCTCCACTTCACCGGCCAGGCCCCCGGGGGGCGGGTGGAGGACTACCACGGGATCCGGATCGTCTACTCCGGCACCGTGCCGCGCACCTCCGGGCCGCAGGTGGTCGAGGTGGGCGGGACGACCGACCTGGCCGCGTGGATCCCGCTGGAGCAGGTCGAGCGGTTCACGCTGTCCGGATTGGCCCGGAGGCTGCTCGCCGAGCACGGCTGACGGATAACGTGCGGCAGGTGATCGACCGGTGATCGACACAGTCGACCTGCTGCTGGCTGCCGCCGCGGACGTCAGCCTCGACGGCGAGGCGTCCGATCCGGGCGTCTGGCGGGACGCCGCGGTGCTCGGCGCGGTCGAGTCCGCCTGGCAGCGGGGGGACCTCGACCAGTTGCGCGCCCTGGCCGACGGGTACGGGCGGCTCCTGATGGTGCTACCCCGGCTGGCCGGCGGCCGAGTGGTGATCGAGCGGGTCGGGACCGGGGAGCGCCGCCGCAGGGGGGCGTTCGCCACCCCCGACCCGGTGGCGGCCGCGCTCGCCGCGTGGGCGCTGCC
>JBKPQU010000022.1:0-8443 GCA_046734255.1 Actinomycetota bacterium | reverse complement strand
CTCCGGAGGTGCCCGGCGAGCCCGACGTGGCCGGCGAGGTCGGTGCCCGCGACCTGCTCCGCCGGCTCAGCCCGGACCGGCGGGAGGCCTTCGTGCTCACCCAGATCGTGGGCCTTGGCTACGCGGAGGCGGCCGAGCTGGCCGGCTGCCCGGTGGGCACGATCCGCTCGCGGGTGGCCCGCGCCCGGGACGACCTGATCGCCATGGTCGCCGAACGGCCTTCCCGCGCCTCGGGGAGGGACCCCGCTCGCGGGGAACGCCCCGCCTGATGCCGTCCGGTCCAGGCCGCGGGAACTGCTGGGCCGCGGCGCACGACTACCTCCTCGTGCCATCGACCGTGCGATCTGGTGTGCGGAGGGGACGCCGGCTGGCCGGTGCCGCCTGCGCCGTCGGCCTGGCGGCGCTGGGCGCCGTACTCGGGACAGTGCTGGCGGCGCAGCCCGCGTGGGCGCACTCGCAGACGCTCCCGGACTCCGGCCTCTACAGCTCGAGGGTCACGTCGATCACCCCGCCGGTGCAGGGGCTGACGATAGATCTCGTGCGCAACGGCGAGTCGGTCACGCTCACCAACCACACGGGCAAGACGGTCGTGGTGCTCGGCTACACGGGTGAGCAGTACCTCCGGATCACGCCGACCGGCGTGGAGGAGAACGTCAACTCCCTCTCCTCGTTCCTGAACGGCAGCCTGGTGATCCAGGGCCTCCCGCAGCAGCTGGCGAGCAACGCCCAGCAGAAGACGCCGCTGTGGAAGCACGTCAGCGACACCCCGGCGTTCACCTGGCACGACCACCGGATCCACTGGATGTCCGACCAGCGGCCACCGGTGGTGGCGGCCGACCCGCGCAACCCGCACCACGTCTTCGACTGGTCCATGGCCATGACCGTCGGCGGTGACCCGGTGACCGTCAAGGGCACGTTGGACTGGGTCGGTGCTCCCCCTCTGTCCGCCGTGCAGATCGAGCTGCTGGTGCTCGGCGTCGTCCTGGTCGTGGTCGCGGTCGGCCTGGTGATCGTGCGCAGGAGGATGGCCCGGCAACGGGAGGCATCGCCCCCCGAACGCCACGTGGAGACCGCCGGCGCCGGCTGACTGTGCGGTCGTCGCCCGGGCGGGCGGCGTGGCACGATCGAAGCAGCCGGGCCGGGGGCGGCCGTCGGGGGCGGCGCAGAGGAGGGACGCCGGTGCCAGGCCCGTTCTCCCGGAAACCGAACCCGCTCGCCGGTCGGGTGGTGCCGGCGCTCACGCCTGCGCGGGCACCGGAGGCATCGGAGCCGGGACCGGAGCGGGGAGCGGAGCAGGGAGCGGAACCGACCGGTCCGGCGCCGGAGCCCGGCGCCATCCTGTGCGGGTACAACGTGCCCGACCCCGGGCCGTTCAAGACCCGGCAGAAGATCCCGCGCGGCTGGGGACTGTTCCTCGTGGACGAGCGGCGGATGACGTTGCGGCCGAAGAGCAAGCGCGCCGGCCGGCTCGTGCAGCCCGTCGTGGTGACCGTCGAGCAGGTCACGACCGTCGCACCGATCCAGCCGAACTACCTCAGCTCGAACCTCGGCGTCGTCGTCCGGCGGGTGGACGGCGTGAGCCTGTACGTGTGGACCGACGACCCGCAGCAGGTACTGGACCGCCTGCGGGACGGGGGGTTCCCGGTCAGCCGCCAGCCGGTCGAGGTCGGCGCGCTGGAGTGATCGCCGGGCGGCGGGGCACCGCCGCTCAGCCGTGCACGCTCACGTCGTGGCCGTGCGCGGCCTTGAGGTCACCCGCCGCGGCTGAGATCAGGCGGTCGCCGAGGCGGTGCAGGGCACGGCCGACCGCGATCTCGTCGCCGACGACCGGGATCTCCTGGTCGTCCAGGCGGCGGCGGGCCGTCCCGTGGCCCTCCATCGACTCCAGGACCTCGGTGCGCAGGACGGCGTGCGCCGTCGTCTCCCGATCGGACTCCGACACGTGCACCTCGACGTGCCAGACCTTGGTCCGGACGGCCGCCCCCGCCGGATCCGCAGGCTCCGCCTGAGAATGCTCGATCCGGGCGTCCGGGCCGGGGTAGACCATCGCGGTCTGGTGGGTGTCGGACCACTCGACCATGTACGGCGGATCGCCGTCGGCACCGCGGATCTCGATGATCCGCCCGTCCCGGACGGCCCGGTCGACGCGGTTGGAGGCGATCACGATGTGATCGCCGACGGAAGCCTTCACGGTTCGCCACCTCGCTCCCTGGCCACCGCCCGGCGGCCGGACGCCGTCCGGCGGCGCAGCCATCGCCAACGAGCGTAGGGCCACCGGTCAACGGGTGTGGAGCCGTCGGGCTACGGCCGCAGTACCGCGGCGCCGGTGATCCGGTCGGCGGCGAGGTCGCGCAGGGTCTGCGCGGCCTCGGAGAGCGGCCGCTCGTCCACCGTGGCGCGCACCGACATCGCGTCGGCGAGCCGGAGGAACTCCTCACCGTCGGCGCGGGTGTTCGCCGTCACGCTGCGCACCTCGCGCTCGTTGAACAGCTCGCCGGAGTAGTCCAGGGCCGGGATGCGGCTGAGGTGGATGCCGGCGATCGCCAGGATCCCTCCCCGGTCCAGCGCGCGCAGGGCCACCGGCACCAGGTCGCCGGCCGGCGCGAAGAGCACGGCCGCATCCAGCGGTTCGGGCGGCGCATCGGCGGCGTCTCCGACCGAGGCGACGCCCAGCTCGAGGGCCAGCTCGCGGGCGGCTGCCGAGCGGGTCAGCACGTGCACGGTCGCGCCCTCGGCGATCGCCACCTGGGCCACGAGGTGCGCCGAGGCTCCGAAGCCGTAGATCCCCAGTCGGCCGCCGTGCGGCAGTCCCGCGCGCCGGTACGACCGGTAGCCGACGATCCCGGCGCACAGCAGCGGAGCCGCCGCCGCGTCGTCCACGCCGGGCGGGATCCGGTAGGCGAACGCCTCCGGCACCAGCGTCTGCTCGGCGTACCCGCCGTCAGCGTCCCAACCGGTGAACCGCGCCCGCGGGCACAGGTTCTCGCGGCCCGAACGGCAGAACCGGCAGGCCCCGCACGTGCCGCGCAGCCAGGCGACGCCGATCCGCTCGCCCGGCGCGAACCGGGTGGCGCCCGGGCCGAGCGCCTCGACGTACCCGACCACCTCGTGGCCGGGCACGGTCCGCGGACATCGCGGCGGCAGGTCACCCTCGGCGAGGTGCAGGTCCGTCCGGCACACCCCGCAGGCAGACACCCGGACCCGCACCTCGCCCGGCCCCGGCTCCGGTTCGGGCAGGTCCACCTCGCGCAGCGGCGTCCCAGAGGCCACCGGCCCGGGCTCGTCGACCACCCACGCGCGCATGCCGACATCCTCCCGGGTCGGGTGCAGGCGCGGCAGCCCCGAGCGGGCCCGTCAGCGGAGGGGCAGCGAGGTCGGGGTGATCAGTCCGTAGTGGCCGTCGAAACGGCGGTACATGAGCCGGCCCTGGCGGGTGACGGGGTCGCGGTAGAAGACGAACGGCTCGTCGCTCAGGTCGAGGCGCACCCTCGCCTGGTTCTCGGTGAACAGCGGCGCATCAGGCCCGATCACCACGCCCTCGCCGGGCGGTGAGGCCTCGGGGGGGACGACCGTGCCCATCACGGCGTACCGGGAGTCCTCGCGCCGGTACACGATGGCGTCCCGGCCGGTGCTGCAGTCGGTGAACAGGTAGAAGGAGTGTCCCAGCAGTTCCATGTCGTCGATCGCCTGCTGCACCGACTGGGGGATGAGCACGAAGCCCTTGCGCCGCAGCAGGCGGCGCTCCTCGACCGGCCGGGCCTGGTACGCCGGGCGGTTGGCGGGCTCCACGCGCCACTCGGCCGACGTCGCCCGCGGCGTGTGGTAGCGGCGGCGGCCGGAACGGGCGACCGCCGTGGCCACGCGGCGCTCCAGCCGGTCGACGGCGAGGTCGACGGCCTCGGTGGGGGCGCCCGCCGCCACCTGGGCCCGGATGGACTGCCCGTTGATGTCGGCGCCGACCTCGACCGTGCACGGTTTCTTCATCGACGGGTCGGCATTGGCCGTGATCACGACGTGGGTGGCAGAGATCCGCCCGTCGTGCCGATTGATCTTGTGCGCCAGCCGCGTCTGCGCGTAGCTGCGAATCCGTTCGGGCAACCGCCCGCGGACGGTGACGCGCACGTCCTGCGGGGCGAGAGTCGGGTGGAGGGAAGTGATCGATGACTGCTGGGTAAGGGTCATGGCAGCCTCCACAGCCGCGCCAGGCCACTGCCACGCACAGTGAGCCCAGGCGCTTGTCCCATTCTGCTTCGGGCTTACGTATTACGGGAGGGTCGAAGGGCCCCCAACCTGGGAATTTCGCCATATGACGGGAAAGCTCCTGTTTCGTGGCAGTGCACGACTGTTTCATGACGGTGCACACCACGGCCCACTGCGCGGCTTTGCGTCCATCCCCGTTGAGCACGGCGTGACACCGTGCCCTTCCGGTGCGCACGGTGTCACGCCGTGCGCATCAGGACGGGGGCGGCGACGGTGACGGCGACGGCGACGGCGACGGCGACGGTGGGGTCAGACCGTGCGGCGGTACTGGCCGCCCACCTCGAACAGGGCGCGGGTGATCTGGCCGAGCGAGCAGACCCGGGCGACGTCCATCAGCACCTCGAAGACGTTCTCCCCCGACCGCGCGGCCTCCTGGAGGCGGTGCAGGGCGGCCGGCGCCTCCGGGGCGTGCCGGGCGTGGAAGTCGGCCAGGCGGTCCAGCTGGGAGCGGCGCTCCTCCTCGGTGCCGCGGGCCAGCTCCATCGGGCCGGCGGGCGGCGCGGAGCCCGGGGCCCGGAACGTGTTCACCCCGATCAACGGCAACGAGCCGTCGTGCTTGCGCTGCTCGTAGAGCATCGACTCGTCCTGGATGCGCCCGCGCTGGTACCCCAGTTCCATCGCGCCGAGCACCCCGCCGCGCGCGGAGATCCGCTCGAACTCGGCCAGCACGGCCTCCTCGACCAGATCGGTGAGCTCGTCGACCACGTACGAGCCCTGCAGCGGGTTCTCGTTCGCGGCCAGCCCCCACTCCCTGTTGATGATCAACTGGATGGCGAGCGCGCGGCGCACGGACTCCGACGTCGGGGTCGTCACCGCCTCGTCGTAGGCGTTGGTGTGCAGGGAGTTGCAGTTGTCGTAGATGGCGCACAGCGCCTGCAGCGTCGTCCGGATGTCGTTGAAGGCCATCTCCTGCGCGTGCAGCGAGCGGCCCGACGTCTGGACGTGGTACTTCAGCTTCTGCGATCGCTCCCCGGCGCCGTACCGATCGCGCATGGCCACCGCCCAGATCCGCCGCGCCACGCGGCCGAGCACGGTGTACTCCGGGTCCATCCCGTTGGAGAAGAAGAACGACAGGTTCGGCGCGAAGTCGTCGACCGACATGCCGCGGGCGAGGTAGCTCTCCACGTAGGTGAACCCGTTGGCCAGCGTGAACGCGAGCTGGCTGATCGGGTTCGCCCCGGCCTCCGCGATGTGGTACCCGGAGATCGAGACCGAGTAGAAGTTGCGCACCTGGTGGGCGATGAACCACTCCTGGATGTCGGCCATCGTGCGCAGCGAGAACTCGGTGCTGAAGATGCAGGTGTTCTGCCCCTGGTCCTCCTTGAGGATGTCGGCCTGCACGGTGCCGCGGACGGTGCGCAGCACCCGGGCGCGGATCTCCTCGGCCTCGGCGCCGGAGGGTTCACGGCCCTCCTGCGAGCGGAAGGCGTCCAGCTGCTGCTCGATCGCGGTGATCAGGAAGAAGGCCAGGATCGTCGGCGCGGGCCCGTTGATCGTCATCGAGACGGACGTCGTCGGCGCGGTCAGGTCGAAGCCGGCGTACAGCTCCTTCATGTCCTCCCAGGTCGCGATCGAGACTCCGGAGGTGCCGACCTTCCCGTAGATGTCCGGGCGCGTGTCCGGGTCGAACCCGTAGAGCGTCACCGAGTCGAACGCCGTCGACAGGCGGGTTGCCGGCTGGCCCTCGCTGAGCAGGTGGAAGCGCCGGTTGGTGCGGAAAGGGTCGCCCTCACCGGCGAACATGCGGGCAGGGTCCTCGGTGTCCCGCTTGAACGGGAACACCCCGGCGGTGAACGGGAAGCGGCCGGGCAGGTTCTCCGCGCGCAGGTAGCGCAGCAGGTGCCCGTCGTCCTCGATCCTCGGCAGCGCGACGCGCGGCATGCTGGAGCCGGACAGCGAGGTGCGGCGCAGCGGCGTGGAGATCTGGCGGTCCCGGACGCTGACCACGAGCTCCTCGCCGGAGTAGTCCTTCACCAGCTGCGGCCACTCGGCGAGCAGGCGGGCGGACGACGGGTCGAGGGCTCCGTCGGTCTCGGCCAGCAACCGGTCGAGGCCGGTGGGGACCTCCTCGCCGGTCTCCGCGAGCAGCTCCCTCGCGGTCCGCAGCGACTGCCGGCGGCGGGCCACGCCGGCCTGCTCGGTGGTCTGCGCGTGGTACCCGCGCACGGTCTCCGCGATCTCCGCCAGGTAGCGCACCCTGGCCGGCGGGACGACCGATGCCGCGACCGTGGACACCCGTCCGGGCACCGGCGGCAGGATCCCCTCGTCCACGCCCAGGCCGTGCTCGGCCAGGCGGTCGCGCAGGTGCTGGTACAGCGCGGTGACGCCGTCGTCGTTGAAGCTGGCCGCGCTGGTGCCGAAGACCGGCATGTCCTCCCAGGGGACGCCGAACGCCTCGCGGTTGCGCACCAGCTGGCGGGCGACGTCCCGGCGGGCGTCCTCGGAGCCGCGGCGCTCGAACTTGTTCACCGCGACGACGTCCGCGACATCCAGCATCTCGATCTTCTCCAGCTGGGAGGCCGCGCCGAAGTCGGCGGTCATCACGTACAACGAGACGTCGGCCAGCGGGGCCACGGCGGCGTCCCCCTGGCCGATCCCCGGGGTCTCGACGACGACCAGGTGGTAGCCCGCGGCCCGGCAGGCGTCGATCATCTCGGGGAGGCAGTCGGGCAGCTCGGTTCGGGACTGGCGGGTGGCGAGCGAGCGGAAGAACACCCGGTCGCCGTCGATGCTGTTCATCCGGATCCGGTCGCCGAGCAGCGCGCCACCGCCGCGGCGGCGGCTCGGATCCACGGCCAGCACCGCGACCCGCAGCTTGTCCTGCTGGTCGGTGCGCAGCCGGCGGATCAGCTCGTCGGTCAGCGAGGACTTCCCCGACCCGCCGGTGCCGGTGATCCCCAGCACCGGGGCCGAGCGGCGGTCGGCCGCGGCCCGCAGCCCCGCCGCCTGCTCGGTCGACGCCGTACCGGCCTGCAGCAGCGTGAGCGCCCGGGCCAGCGAGACCTGGGCCCCCGTGGCCAGATCCTCGGGGGAGGGCATCGGGCCCGGCAGCACGGTGTCGCATGCCTCGATGATCAGGTTGACCATCCGGGCGAGGCCGAGCTGCTGGCCGTCCTCGGGGGAGAAGATCCGCTCCACTCCGGCCGCGTGCAGGTGCTCGATCTCCTCCGGCACGATCACCCCGCCGCCGCCGCCGAAGACCTTGACGTGCCCCGCGCCCCTCTCGCGCAGTGCCTCCAGCAGGTAGCCGAAGTACTCCACGTGGCCGCCCTGGTAGGAGCTGACCGCCACGCCCTGCGCGTCCTCCTGGATGACCGCGGTGACGACGTCGTCCACCGAGCGGTTGTGCCCCAGGTGGATCACCTCGGCGCCCTGGAACTGCAGGATCCGCCGGATGATGTTGATCGAGGCGTCGTGCCCGTCGAAGAGCGCGGCCGCGGTGACGATCCGGACCGGGTTTCGCGGGACGTGCAGGCCCTCGGGACTCGCCATGCCGGTCTCCAGCTCTGAAGTGCGGGGGGGTTTAATTTGAGGTCCAATAGTTGGTCTTCAAACTATACCTGGTAATCTCCCAACGTGAGTACCCCCACCAGGCTGCCATTCGACCCGATCGAGCGCGCGGGGGAGCTGTGGGAGCGGCATTTCGGGCCCGCCCGGGTGATGCGCCTGGTGACGTCGGTGATGCGGGTCCAGCAGATCCTGCTGGCCGAGCTGGACGGGTTGCTCAAGCCGTTCGATCTGACCTTCGCCCGGTACGAGGTCCTGGTGCTGCTGACCTTCAGCCAGAAGGGTGAACTCCCGCTGAGCAAGATCGGCGCCAGGTTGATGGTCCACCCGGCCAGCGTGACGAACGCGATCGACCGGCTCGAGGCCCAGGGCCTGGTCCGGCGGCGTCCCGACCCGGCCGATCGGCGGCGCATCTTCGCCGCGGTCACCCCGGCCGGACGGCGCGCCGTCCAGCAGGCGACGGCGGCGCTCACCGAGGCCGACTTCGGGCTGCGCGGGCTGGACGCCGCCCAGCAGGAGTCGGCCTACACGCTGCTGCGGGCGGTCCGGGCGGCCGCCGGCGACTTCTGAGCCGGTTCGCGGCGCTTCAACCCCACGGTCCGCGTGCCGATAGGGGTCTGTGACCACCCTGATCGGCGGGCGACCGGTGGGGGCCGCCAGGCGATGGGGTCTGAAC
>JBKPQU010000021.1:0-12762 GCA_046734255.1 Actinomycetota bacterium | reverse complement strand
GCCCAGGTCCTGCAGCATCCGCCGCTGCACCCGGCCGAGCCGACTGATGGCCTCGCTCACGTGTACTGGGATGCGGATCGTGCGGGCCTGGTCGGCCAACGCCCGGCTACTGGCTTGCCGGATCCACCAGGATGCGTAGGTGGAGAACTTGTAACCCATTGCGTAGTCGAACTTCTCCACCGCCCGGATCAGGCCGAGGTTGCCCTCCTGGATCAGGTCGAGGAAGAGCATGCCCCGGCCGGTGTACTTCTTGGCCACCGAGACGACCAGCCGCAGGTTCGCCTCCACCAGGTGGTTCTTCGCCCGCCGGCCGTCCTCGGCGATCCAGTGCAGCTCCCCGCGAAGCTCCGGGTCCAGCCGCTCCCCCGAGTTGATCTTCTCTTCGGCGAACAGGCCCGCCTCGATCCGCTTGGCCAGTTCGATCTCCTGCGTGGCGTTGAGCAGCGCCACCCTGCCGATCTGCTTGAGATAGTCCTTCACCGGGTCGGACGTGGCACCAGCCAGCACGAGCTGGGCGACCGGCTCATCGGTCTCGTCCGCATCCGAGATCACGAACCCCAGGCCGCCGCTACCAAGTTCCTCGCTCGGATCGAGTACCTCGTCGGTGAGCTCACCGGTCACGGGCGACCGTGCCCCTTCACGCGCCCTGCCACGGGTCGCTGGAGCCCTTCCCGCGGAGGTGGCGGGACGAATCTGCCGGCCGCCGGATGCCGTCGTCCCAGCTGCCGCGGGGAAGGACCGGTCGGCAGGGCCCGGTGGAGACCGAATCACGAGGGGGTCACCCCTTCAGCATCCCTGGTGCCCCACCAATCACCAAACGGCTCGGGTCCAAGATCCGCTGCCCAACCCGGATCTGCGGCGCGTGGCACAGCGGAGCACGTACTCGTTGCGCGCCGCGACACCGCAGCCGGCTACTGCTCGCCGCAGGGTCGCTCGTCCTCTAGCAGGTCGTCTCGGGTATCGATCAGCCGGACCTCGACGCGATTGCTCAACTGGCGGACGGCCACGAGTCGACCGTGCGGCCAGGTGACCCCTGGTTCGGCCATGGCCTCGCCGCAACGGGCGCACACCTGTCCCCGGTTGGGATCCACCAAATCGGCAATATGGACGGTCCACAGCGGGTACACGGCCTCACCCACCAACACATCCTATGGCGCCTACAACCGACCCCTCCCCGTCGCCTTGCCCAAGCCTGCAACGAAGCCGCAACCTGCCGTCCGCCTACCCGCCCGGCCGTCAGGCGCGGCAGACTTCTCCGCCAGGACCCAGGTGGGCACACGCCGCGGCAACCGCTGAAGGGGGTGCGATGCGAGCGGAAGAGCAGGCGGCCTTGGCCGTGGCTGCCGGGCGCGGGTTCGTTGACGCGGTGCGTGTGGTTGAAGGCGTGCACAGAGCCGTCCTGGCCCGCGCCTATCGCCTTATCGGCTCTGGTGGGCGAGCGCCTCAGGGTGCTCACGAGGGATTCACCGCGGGGGTCTACGCCTGTGTCCGGGGGGTCGGTGGCCTCACGGCGTACGGCTTGTCGCAGGCACTGGCAACGCGGGCGACGGCAGAGACGCCTGACGAGGGTCGGGTGGGTGCCAGGTGGTCCGCCGCGCTCTGTTCGGCCTTCGGGGATCACCTGGCGAGCGCCAGCAGCCCGCTGGCGGTGCCAATGTCATTGCAGAACGAACGTGGACCGGTCGCCCTCACGTCCGAGTCACTCATCGAGGCCTACCCGACGAGGACGCGTGGCATCGCGCTGTACGTCCACGGGCTGGGCATGACCGAGCACGCATGGGACCCATCGTGGGGAAGCTCCGGGCGTGACGGCCCGGCTCGGGAAAGGCGCGGCTATGCGGATCAGCTGGCGGCGGATCTCTGCGTCACCCCGGTCTTCCTTCGGTACAACACCGGACTCCACATCTCCACCAACGGCCGTCTCCTCGCTGACCTGCTCGAACTCCTGGTGCGGTACTGGCCACATCCTCTGACGAGACTCGTGCTGGTCGGGCATTCGATGGGCGGGCTGGTTGCCCGCAGCGCCTGCCATCTCGGTGACGTGGAAGGCGCGGGATGGGTCCCCCTGGTCAGCGATGTGGTGACGCTGGGCAGCCCGCATCGCGGCGCCCCCCTGGAACGCGTCGCGA
The DNA here is from genome assembly GCA_046734255.1 of Actinomycetota bacterium. Taxonomy (GTDB): domain Bacteria; phylum Actinomycetota; class Actinomycetes; order Actinomycetales; family Kineosporiaceae; genus JBKPQU01. The sequence goes on along the minus strand of JBKPQU010000021.1, from coordinate 10,633 downwards.
ACATCACGGCGATGACCCTCCGGAGGGCCCCGGAGAGCCGCCCACTGGCCGAGCTGCTGGACCGCCGGAGCGCCGGCATCAAGGACCTGCGGTTCGGGTACCTCACCGACCAGGCATGGCTGCACTCATCGCCCTATGCCACGCGCGATGAATCGGATGACGTCCCGCTCCTCCCGACCGCGCGCCACCACCTTGTGGCCGGCACGGTCTGCCGGAGCGCGGAAGGCTGGATCTCCGATCTGGTCGGTGACCTCATGGTCCTGCCGGCCAGTGCCACCGGGCGGAAACGGACCGCCCGTGGCCAGCCGTTCCCCACCCATGCCGGCCACCGGACCGCCGGCGTCAACCACCGCACCCTGCTCAACCATCCAGGGGTGTATCGCGTGCTGCGGGACCGGCTGAACGAGGGCGGCGCCACCGTGGATGAGCCTCAACCCAGGAGGTCTGAGGCGGAGCGGGCGGTCTCACCACCGGCGGATGATGTCTAGGCTCGTCCCCGTGATCACACGCGCCGAACTCGACGCCGCCATGCGCATCGTGCGGCCGCACGTGCCGGTGACGCCGGCGTACCGCTGGCCGCTGCTGGAGCAGGTCACCGGCACTCCGACCTGGGTCAAGCACGAGAACGCCACTCCGATCGGCGCCTTCAAGGTGCGTGGCGGACTGGTCTACGTGGCGCGGCTGCTGAACGCCGAACGCCCGGTGCGGGGCATGGTCACGGCCACGCGCGGCAACCACGGCCAGTCGCTGGCCTACGCCGGACGCGCGCACGGCATCCGGGTCACGATCGTCGTGCCCGAAGGCAACAGCCCGGACAAGAACGCCGCGATGGAGGGGTTCGGCGCCGAGTTGATCGTGCACGGGCGTGACTTCCAGGAGGCGCGCGAGCACGCGGCCGGGCTCGCCCAGGAGCACGGTTTGCAGATGGTGCCGTCGTTCCACCGTGACCTGGTCGCCGGCGTCGCGACCTACGCCGCCGAGCTGCACGAGCAGGCCCCCGACCTCGACGTGGTCTACGTGCCGGTCGGCCAGGGCTCCGGGCTGTGCGCCAACATCGCCGTCCGCGACCTGCTCGGCCGCCGCACCGAGGTCGTCGCTGTCGGGGCTGAGGGCGCCCCGGCGCACGCCCTGTCCTTCCAAGCCCGCCGCCCGGTCACGACGCCCGAGGCCGACACCTTCGTCGACGGCGTCGCCACTCGGGTACCCGACGAGGACGCCGTCGAGGTGATGGTCCGGGGAGCAGCCCGGTTCGTGCAGGTCAGCGACAAAGCGACCGAGCAGGCGATGCGCTGCCTGTGGCAGACCACGCACCAGATGCCCGAGCCGGCCGGCGCAATCGCGCTCGCGGGCCTGCTTGCGGACACTGCACGCCCCGACGGGGCCGTGACTGCGACGATCATGACTGGCGGCAACTGCGACCGGGATCTCGTCCAACGCGTTGTGGCCGGACCGTAGGAGCGCACCGCGGGGCGGTCGGATCGCTCACTGGGCGAAGAACAGCCGCAGCGCCGCAGCGATCGTCTCCGGCCTGCCATAGGTCTGTGCCGAGTCGTGGTTCAGCCCGGGCAGCCGCAGGACCGTCGAATGCGGAAGCACCGCGTGCAGGGCCTCGGCGCAGTTGACGAACATCGGGTCTGTCTCGCTGCCGTACATCAGCAGCACCTGAGCGGCGAGTTGCCGGTACTGCTCCAGGGTCCCCTCGGTGTCCAGCACCGGGTCGAGTTCCTCGGGCAGGCTGGCCACCAGACCCCGCCAGGCCACGTTTCCGGATCGGGGACGTTGGTGGCGCAGCAACAGGTCGATGAGGCCGGCTCCGACACCTGAGGGGAACGCGCGGACACCGGTGCCGACCCAGCGGGACATGTGCCCGCGGCGGACCTCCCGATCGACGCTCTCCTGGATCGAGAACATGATCGCCTCACCCATGCGCCCGCCCCGGATCATCTGCTGCATGGTGGTGAATGTGTGCCGGATGGCAGCATCATCAGGGCCACCCAACAGCAGTAACGGTTCGTACGCCGCCACCCTCCGAACCTGCCCGAGCCCGATGGCGCCATGAAGAGCGAACAGGCCACCGTTGGCCGGCCCGAAGACGCACTCGGCGCGGGCGCGCTCGACCATCGCGGCAAGATCCTCGTCCTCGCGCCGGATGCCGTAGGCGGGGCCGAAGGCGCCGCTCATTCCCCGACCTCGCCGGTCGGGCAGGTACACCGTGTACGCGTCGGCGAGCGCACGTCCGAGCTTCGTCATGTGCTGTGACGAGTTGACGCCACCGTGCAACAAGATCACGCTCGGTCCTCGACCCAACCGCCGATAGCCGATCCTCGTGCCGTCAGTGGACACGACCGACCCCGTCGTAACGACGTCTGTTCCACGTCCCATGAGGCTCTCCAGCCTAGAAGGTCCGGCCGGCCGGAGTGATCGCGCGGCGATCCACGCTCTCACACGAGTCGGGTCCGGCCACTCGCCAGGCGCGACCGCGCTGGTCGTCCTGCTTGGCGGGTGGCAGCTCATGGTCGTCGCCATGATGGTGCCACCCGAGATCGCCGCGGCAACAGGCGCACCGAGTCGCTTCGCCGGGCGCGGTTCGGCGGTGCCGACGGCCCTGGTGGCCACCATGTGCGCGGTCTGGACCGGCTTCGTGATCGTGGCCCTGGCCGGGGATGCCGTGGTGCACCGACTGGTCCATTCCTGGCCCGGGCTGGCGGGTTTGATCGCTCCGGTCGTGCTAGTCGGCGCCGGGGTGTTCCAGCGCTCTGTCCTCAGGGAGCGCCTTCTCGTCCGGGCCCGCGTCCCATCCAGGCCGCACTGGCCACATGCGCTGTGCTGCCTGGGCAGTTGCTGGGCCCTCATGCTCGTGATCTTTGCGATGGGCATGGGGAGCCTCCGATGGATGGCCGCGCTGACCGCGGTGATGACGGTGGAGCGTGCCGTGGGCCCGGGGCTGGAGCGCTTGTCCGGGCAGCTGGTGGGCTGGGTCTCGATCAGCGCCGGCGCGCTGGTGGCGATCCAACCCGGCCTCCTCGGTTGATCGGGGGGACGACGCCACATCCGCGCTCGAAGAGTTGCGACGCCGGGGATGCGCTTCAACGCCTACCTGCCTGCCGACGAGGCGACCGCCGAGATCCTCGCACCGCTCCGTGCGGCACCCTCCGCGGAGTGACAAGATCTTCCTCCTGGTGGCCGACGACTATGATCTTGTCGAGTTCGTCGGCTCGAGGTACTGGGTTGGGAGTGAGGGAGATGGCCCGGTTCAAGCAGAGCGTGGTGATCAACCGGCCGGTGGAGCAGGTGTTCGAGTTCGTCAGCGACCTGGAGAACGACCCCAAGTGGACGCCAGGGACGGTGATGCGCCGCACGTCGCAGGGCCCGCTTGGCGTCGGCACGACCTTCGAGCAGCACGACCGGTTCATGGGCCGCCGGATGAACTTCTCCGTCGAGGTCACCGACTATGAGCCCCCCCGCAAGATCGGTCTCAAGACGACCTCGGGGCAGCTGTCGTTTGGGGGGAATCGGATGTTCGAGCCGGTCAGTGAGGCCGCCACCCGGGTCACGTTCGCCGGTGAGGGGCATGCGCCTGGTCTGATGAAGCTTGCGGAGCCGCTGCTGGCCGCCGCGGGCGAGCGCTGCTTGCGTGTCCAGCTGGGCAATCTCAAGCGCCTGCTGGAATCGCAGGCCGAGGTTTAGCCGGACGATTGAAACGGGGCCGCCCCTCGTCATGTCGCTTCTGCTGCCCTTGAACCGCTGATGTCGGCGGTGCGAAGATCGACTCGGCCCGCATCGTTTGACCTCCGGCGCCGAACCCGGGCAGTGGGGATGACTGGGACTCATGGAGCTCACGCCGGACGCACGTCGCTGGGCCGGACTCGCCGCAGTCGTGGGCGGGATCGTCGGTCTCCTCTATTGGCCTCTGCACTCCCTCGCGTACTTCGCGACCGAGAGCGGGAGTGACTCGGAGGGGTTGCTGAAACCGACGGACGGGCTGCGTGAACCGCTCGAGCCACTGCTCGACTGGAGCTCTCCGGACACGGTCTACGTCACCCATGGCAAGATCATTATCGTTCCCGCTGCCGGCTTCCTGCTCGGCCTCGTCGCGGTTCGCGCCGCCCTGCCCGCGGTGACGGCGCGGCTCGTGCGTTGGGGTTTCCGGATCAGCATCGTGGGCAATGTTCTCGTGCTCGTCGGCCTCGTTATCGAGTACTGGCTCGAACTCGTGGACCTGGGTTTCGCGATCGACTTCCCCGCGTTCCTCATCCTCCTTGCGGGCTCGACGATGCTCGGAATCGGGATGCTCCGTGAGCGTAGTGCTCCGCGCGTGGGTGCTTGGTTGCTCGCCCTGGCGATCCCGTTGGTCCTGGGTTGCACACTGCTGATCGGGCATCTCAGCGTGGGCCTGATCCCGCTCGATCTGGCCTGGATCGTCCTCGGCTGGTGGGCGTGGTCGGATGGTCGCGCTCACGTGCCGCGGGGACGACCGCTATTACCGGAGGGATAGGGCTGAGTTCTCCAGGCAGACCGCGTCATCGGGCCTGCTTACCCAGGACGTGTAGGCGTCCAGGACAAGTCCGTGGAAGTGGTGCACGCCGTGCTCGGACAGCCCGGATCCGGCCGGGTCGCAGACGATCCGTCCCTGGTCGAAGGCCGGCGTTCGCATGCCTCGCTGGACGCTTTCGACGAGGGCGATGTCCTGCACCTGAAGGACCTTGTCGATGTATCGGACCGACTGCGCCTCCGCGTCGCTGAGCTCCGCGGTCTCGAAGTAGAAGTCCCAGGTCTCCAGGGTGCGGTCGGGGCCCGCGGGGAGCACCTGGAACACCATGAAGTTGCCCCGACCGGGATACCGGAGCAGGCACGTGTTCGGCCAGAGCCACCACACGGCGTGTTGGCTGACGGTCGCCCCGGACACGTCGTAGGCCGCGTTCTGGTGCTTGCCCGCCTCCGCGAAGTGACTCGACCAGATGCCGTGGGTGCGCACCTCGTAGGTGTTCATGTCGACCAGGGACACGAACTCCTTGTGGGCGATGTGGCAGTGGTAGCACTCGAGGAAGTTGTCGATGACGTTCTTCCAATTGGTCTTCACGTCGTAGGTCAACCGCTTCGCGTGCGTCAGCTCCGTCACGTCGGGTGCCCAGCGCGAGATCTCGGCCGCCAGATCGCCGGCCTGTTCCGCCAGCGGTGTCGCCTGGTGCTTGAGGTTGACGTAGACGAAACCGGCGAACTCCTCCACCGCGATCTGCTTAAGGCAGACCTCGGTCCTGTCGAACGTCGACATGCGTTCGGTCAGACGAGCCGCCTTCAGTCGGCCGCTGAGGTCGTAGGTCCAGGCGTGGTACGGACAGACGATGTTGCGCGTGGTTCCGGAGCCCGCGAGAAGTTCGTGAGCCCGATGCTTGCAGACGTTGTAGAACGCGCGGAGCTCACCTGCTCGATCTCGGACGACGGCGACCGGCATCCCGGCGATCACCGCCGCGACGTAGCTTCCCGGCGCGGCGAGCTGCTCGACGTGGCAGATCCATTGCCAGGACCGGCCGAAGATCGCCTCCTGATCCGCCTCCAGCCATTCCGGCTCGGTATACGCCGCTGCCCGCAGCGACATGGAGCGCGCTGGGTCTTCGTGGAACCCGGAGGCGAGGTCCAGCACATCCTCCACCGTGAGACGGCCCATGGTCCGAAGCGTAGGGCTTGTTTGGACGATGCCGGTCGACCTTCTCGTCGGCACCGGCGGCTTCGGGGCTCACGACGATCAGACCAGGCCGTGTCCGCGGGTACCTGTCGCGCCGATGGGTACAGCCGCGGCAGGGTGTCGTCATGAGGATCCGCGGAGCGGTGGTCAACCGGACCCAGCAGTTGGTGCTCGGGTTCGTCGTCCTGGCCTGGCTGGCGCTGGTGGTGATCCTGCTCCTGTCACCGGAGATCTACGACCGCTCGCTGGGGGTGGACGGAGCTCAGCGGCACGTGGTTGATCTGGCGTTCCTGATGTTGCTCAGTGGCCTGCTGGCGCTGCTCGGCCTGGCGGTGGTGCGGCGATGGCGCTGGGCCTTCTGGCTCATCCTGGTCGCCTTCTTCGCCGGCCTGCTCCGTGTGCCGGCGGCGGCACTGGTGTTCACCGGCTACCTCTCGACCGGTGACCCCACCTGGTACGTCATCCTCCAGGCCGTGGTCGGGGTCATCCAATTCCTGATCGCGGCCGCGATGTTCATCGGGTACCGAAGGTCGGGCGTCTGGGGAGAGTTCTGACTCGCGTAGCCCTTGCTCGGGGCGCGACGTATCACCGTTGGGTCCACGGCGGTCCTTCCGAGTAGGACCCTCTGCCGAAGGCGGCAGCGGGCCGGCGGGAGGAGCCACGATGTCCGAAGAGGCACTGCAGGCAGCGGCCGTCCGGGCCAGGAAGATCGAAGAACTGCACGAAATGATCGCCACGCTCACCGCAGAGCTGGAGGACCTCGAGCGCGACCGACCGCGCACGTTCGAGATCCTGGCCGCCCCGTCCGAGGCGTTACGTGCAGAGGTGCAGGAGCCTGGAACACGACCCGCGCCAGCGGCCACGGGGCAGCCGCTGATTGTCGACCAGAGCAACTCTGCGCTCGCCACCACGTATCTCGACACGACGAGCAGCGGCCCGGCGTTCTACGCCACCGCCGTGAATGGGATCGCCATCCTGGCCGGCGATGATTTCGGCGTCAGCGGACACGGGTACACCGGTGACGGCGTCCGAGGTACCGCTCAGGCGTCAAGCCGTGTGGGCGTCCGTGGCCAGAGCCCCGGCAACGGTGTCGAGGGCCGCTCGGTCGGGCCGGGCAACGGCGTCTACGGCTCCAGCGAGGAGGGCAACGGGGTTTACGGGTTCAGCCGGGAACGATTGGGCGCTGCCGGCGTGAGCATCGGCGGGATCGGTGTTCTGGCCTTCAGCCGCGAACGGGAGGCTGTCAACGCGGCAAGCATCAGCGGCGACGGTGTCAGGGCCAGCACCTACGGCAGCTTCGGCGCCGCGGTCTTCGCCGAGTGCGCCTCCGGGACCGCCACCGGCCATGCAGTCGTGGCCCTCGGTCAGTCAGGCATCGGCATCTACGCCTCCGGCGAGCAGGCGCCGATCCAGCTGGGCCGTGCCCAGACCGCCGGCCCGCCGGCCACTGGGTTCCACTCCGCCGGTGAAATCTTCCTGGACGCCAATGCCGACCTGTACCTGTGCAAGGTGGACGGCACGCCCGGGACGTGGACCCTGGTGGCCTGACGGGTGCCTGGGCCTGCCTAGGCCGTGACGCTCTGCTCGCGCGTCGGGGAAGGAGTACGCGGGAGCGCTACGGTGAGCCCGGCGCCGACGGCTGCGGCCACGGCTCCCAGGGACAGGAACGTGCGCAGCGTGTGGAAGGCCGCCCAGCGTGCCCGGATGTCCGCCCAGTCCGTGGGCAGGGTGTCGAGGCTCCACGTCTTGATCTGGTTGTCGATGGGGACCTCGACCGCCAACGTGACCACGACGACTGCGAGCATCAGCAGCAGGCCGACGAGCGCAAGCCAGCCAGAAGCAAAGGATCGGCCGCGGAACAGCAGAATGACCAGAAGCAGACCGACCACCACTGCGGAGATCATCAGCACCGCCATGACGGTGCCCAGATTACTGATCATGTGTTTGCCATCGGTCAAGAAGGTGGTGACGTCGTAGCGCGTCATGGTCCGGGCGAGGGCCAGCCAGGTTCCCCACATCACCCCCGCCACCAGTACGTACAGCATGATGGTCAGAAAATGCGTGAGCTTGACGATGTAGTTCACGTGGCCATGCTGGCCTGTGCCCGGCGCGGCCGTCGTCATCCGGGCGGCGGCGGAGCACCTACTCCCGGCGCGGTATCTCGGACCGCAGTCCCTCCGCGTGGAGGCCTTCGTTCTGGAGGTCCAGATGGACAACAGCTCCGCGACCGGGGCGCCCGATACGCGCGTCTTGCTCTTCGACGTCTTCGGCACCCTTGTCGACTGGCGCGGCAGCCTGCTCGACGAGACCCGGGACGTGGCCTCCCGGACGGGGATCGCTGCGGACTGGGCGGCAGTCGTGGACGATTGGAGACGGGCCTACCGGCCGGCGCTGGACCGGGCGAGAGCCGCGGCGGAATGGCGCGACCTGGACGTTCTGCAGCGGGAAAGCCTCCAGGACGTTCTCAGGCGCCACGACGTCGACCTGCCGGCGCGCGAGCAGGAAACGCTGGTCCAGGCCTGGCGGCGGCTGCGGGCCTGGCCTGACACGCGCCGGGGGCTCGAGCGGCTGCGCACCCGGTACCGCACAGCGACGCTGTCGAACGGGCACGTGGCGCTGCTGGTGGACCTGTTCCGCTTTGCGGATCTGCGGGTCGACGCGATCCTCTCCTCGCAGCTGGCCGGCAGCTACAAGCCCGACCCGCGGGTCTACGCCCGGGCCCTGGAGCTGCTGGAGTGTCAACCCGGACAGGCGGCGATGGTCGCCGCCCACGGTGACGACCTGGTCGCTGCGGCGAAGGTCGGGCTGCGTCCGCTGTTCGTGCGCCGGCCGCAGGAATGGGGTGCCGGTGGCGGCGACGAACCCCCAACCCGACTGCCCGGGCTGGTGGTCGCCGACGGACTGGAACAGCTCGCTGACCTCCTCGACTGCTCAGGCCCTGAATGCGCGTGAGGACGGTCGACGCCCCTGCTGCTCAACCACCGGGCCAGGGGCTGCGAGCCGCGCCGGAGACGCTCAGCTGCGTCGTCATGTACGCCACGGCGTCGTCCATCTTCCGGTGCCAGACGCGAGCCGCCCCGGCTTCGTCCCGGGCTCGGATGCGGCTCAGGAGGGTGGCGTCGTCGTGGCACATGCCGGGGATCGAGTAGGTGTAGTCCAGGCCCATGACGGCGATGAACAGCCGCAGCTGTGCCGTGAGCCCGTGGAACATCCGCGGGATGCGGCGCATCCCCGTGCTTCCCGCGAGGGCATCCTGGAAGTGCAGGTCCGCCTCGCCAGTCGCCCAGGCGTGGCCTGTGTCTCCGGTCTCGAGGAGGTCCTGCAGTGCGCGTTCGACAGGGGCGAGGGCTCCCGGAGTCCAGTGCGTGGCGCGACGGACGATGAGGGCGCCGAGAGCGCGACGAGCGGCGTACGTCTCGACGACGTCGCTGACGTGGGGCGTGGGGATGACCGCGCCGCGATGGGGCTCGAGGTCGACCAACCCGCTGGACGCGAGACTGCGCAGGGCATCTCTGACGTGGCCGCGTGAGGCATGGACCGAACGGGCGAGGAAGCTCTCGGTGACGCGGTCACCGCCGGCGAGGCGTCCTGATGTGATCCGGTCGAGTAGTACCGCCAGGACGTCGTCCTCAAGGGCCTGGCTGGTGGCTCGCGGAGCGCGATCGGCGGCCGGAGGCGATAGGCGCACCGAGCGGCCGGCTCCCGGCACCACCCATTCGAATCTGGTCCGGTCGCCGCGCGCCCATCCCATGACCAGGTGCTGGGCGGCGAGCAGTTCCGGTACGGGGGAGCGTGTGCACCGTCGGACGATGTCCTCGAGCAGGCCTTGCCAGGCGGAGGCCTCCTCGACGACGACCTCGACATAGCCGTGGTCGGCTGCGCCGTGGTCCGGACCCGCGATCGGACGGCGGGTGAGCACGTACACCGGCGCGTTCGTGCCGATGCGCCGACGGGCCGTCCGTACGAGCGCTGTGTCGGCGGGCGGGTCCAGGGAAGCAGGCGCCGTCGCCGGATCGCCCGGGACGAGTAGGTCGGCGGCGAGCAGAGCCTGCAACGGGGGTCGCCTCGGGCACCGCATGAACGAACCGGAGAAGACAGGTTCACGCGGACCGCCGCCGGCCAGCACGAGAACGCTGTTCCCCGCGTCGACCGCCACCGCGACGAGGCGCAGTCCCGCAGCGGGGAGGCGGTCGCCGAGGTCGGTCGCCCCACGGGTGTAGGCCTCTGTCCATGCGCGCGCGACTGCGGACTGGGTGTGTCCGGTGAGCTCGGCGATCGTGCGGGAGGTCCAGCCGACGGTCGGGGCGAGCAGCGGCGCGACGAGCAGGGTGCGCCCCGCGGCGTCCCGGTCTGCCGGCGGCCTGCCGGACCGTGGCCGGTCTTCCAGCCCAGCCACTCCCGCCGCCTCGAACCGGTGCATCCATCGCGCCGCGGTGGCCCTGCTCACCGGCCGGTCCGCCGCCGTCCTCATCGGACGCCCGGCCGCCGCCAGGACGATCCCGGCCCGGCGGGCCACGGCTGCGGGCGTCTGCGGAGAGGCCGCCAGCCGACGCAGCCTCGCCACCTGATCGGCCCCGAGCCGAGGGGACGGTGCCGGCATGCAGCGATGGTACAGAACTTTCTGACTTGACGACTCCGCACCGGATCGATGTCCGCCTCGGGTCTCCCGCCGTGAGGTCGTCCTGCCGCATCGTGTTGACAACCTGGCAATGACGTCAGAAAGCCGCCGCCGGACGGGCATGAGCTGGGTGCGACAGGCTGGAGGCGAGCAGTGGCCACGGATCCCCTGATGACCCCGTTCACGCTGAAGACCCTGACTCTGCGGAACCGGATTGTCAGCACTTCGCATGAGCCGGCCTACAGCGAGGACGGCCTGCCGAAGGACCGGTATCGCGCCTACCACGTCGAGAAGGCCAGGGGCGGCGTCGCGCTGACCATGATCGGTGGCAG
>JBKPQU010000020.1:0-13802 GCA_046734255.1 Actinomycetota bacterium | reverse complement strand
GTCGTACAGCTCGCGCGGCGTCCCGACCTGCTGCAGGAGCCCGTCCTTGAGCACGGCGACCCGGTCGCCCATCGTCATCGCCTCGACCTGGTCGTGGGTGACGTAGACAGTGGTGACGCCGAGCCTGCGCTGCAGCGAGGCGATCTGGGTGCGGGTCTGGACCCGCAGCTTGGCGTCCAGGTTGGACAGCGGCTCGTCCATGAGGAACACCTGGGGGTTACGGACGATCGCCCGTCCCATCGCCACCCGCTGCCGCTGCCCGCCGGACAGGGCCTTGGGCTTGCGGTCGAGATACTGGGTCAGGTCGAGGATCTGCGCCGCCTCGGCGACCCGCGTCTTGATCTCGCTCTTCGGCATCCCGGCGATCTTCAGGGCGAAGCCCATGTTGTCGGCCACCGTCATGTGCGGGTAGAGCGCGTAGCTCTGGAAGACCATCGCGATGTCCCGGTCCTTCGGCGGTACCTGGGTGACATCCCGGTCGCCGATCAGGATCCGGCCCTGGTTGACGTCCTCCAGCCCGGCGAGCATTCGCAGGGCGGTGGACTTGCCGCAACCGGAGGGGCCGACCAGGACGAGGAACTCACCGTCTTCGATCGCGAGATCCAGCGAGTCGACCGCGGGCTTCGTCGAGCCCGGATAGATCCTCGACGCCTTGTCGTAGGTGACGTTGGCCATGATTAACACATCCCTTCACCGGCAGGAACGTGCCGGACGATCCGAGTGAGGGGCGGTCGGGACACCGCTTCGGCGCCCCCGCGGCGCGGCCGGGGCATCATGATTTCCCGGACGAACCGTGTGGGCATCCTCACTCACGGCATCCGAGCGTGTAAAGGGTTTCACCCCAATGCCCCAGGCCGACAGCGCGCCCCGCAGGCCCCTACCGACTGCGGGGCGCCGTGCGCAGCCCCCGTGCGCACGGCGCGACACCGTGCGCACCGGAAGGGCACGGTGTGACACCGTGCGCACCGGAGGTTGCGCTCCGGCGCTGTACGGCGTCCCGCCGCTACCCTTCCCGGGGTGACCGGACAGCGGGCGCGGCTGGCCGACATCGCGGCGCAGGCCGGGGTGAGCGAGGCCACGGTCAGCCGGGTGCTCAACGGCCGACCCGGGGTGGCCAGCTCGACCCGGGAGGCGGTGCTGACGGCGCTCGACGTCCTCGGGTACGAGCGGCCGGCCCGGCTCAAGCGCCGCTCGGCCGGGCTGGTCGGGCTGATCGTGCCGGAGCTGGACAACCCGATCTTCCCGGCGTTCGCCCAGGTGATCGAGACCGAGCTGGCCCACCACGGCTACACCCCCGTGCTGTGCACCCAGACTCCGGGCGGCGTGCACGAGGACGACTACACCCAGATGCTGCTCGAGCGTGGGGTCTCGGGGATCATCTTCATCTCGGGCCTGCACGCCGACGGGAGCGCCTCACCCGAGCGGTACATCCAGCTGCGCCGTCGCGGGCTGCCGATCGTCCTGGTCAACGGGTTCATGGAGGGCGTGGACGCGCCGTTCATCAGCAACGACGACGTCGCCTCGATGGAGCTGGCGGTCAGCCACCTCGTCTCGCTCGGGCACACCCGGATCGGGCTGGCGCTCGGGCCGAGCCGGTTCGTCCCGGTGATCCGGAAGATCACGGGCTTCCGGGAGTCGATGCGCCGGCATGTCGGCGTCGAGGACGCCGAGCCAATGGTCGAGGCCACGCTGTTCAGCGTGGAGGGAGGCGCGGCCGCGGCCGACCGACTGGTCGGTGCGGGCTGCACCGCGGTGATCTGCGGCTCGGACCTGATGGCGCTGGGCGCCATCCGGGCGGTGCGCGCCCGCGGCCTCGACGTGCCCGGCGACGTCTCGATCGTCGGGTACGACGACTCGCCGCTGATCGCGTTCACCGACCCGCCGCTGACCACGGTCCGGCAGTCGGTGCAGGCGATGGGGTCGGCGGCGGTGCGCGCGCTGCTCGACGAGATCTCCGGCGTCCCGGCGCCGCGGGCCGAGTACATCTTCCGGCCCGAGCTCGTGGTGCGCTCCTCCACCGGGCCGGTGCGGGCCGCGCCGGCGCCGGCGCTCGCGCGGGACGGCGAGGTGGCCGAGGTGGACGGTGTGGCGGTGGTGCCTACGGAGACGGCGGGGCAGGGCTGACGCTCGGTTCGTGCAGGACCGGGAACGCCACCGATCGGGCGATCTGGCACAGGGCGCCGACATCCGCGTGGAGCGCGAGCGCGCGCTCGGTGGTGGCGGGATCCTCGACCACCACCTGCGGGCGCAGCGTGACCTCCGTGAACTCGCCGCTGCCGTCGCGGTGTATGCGGCAGCTGCCGCTGGCCTCGTCGCGGTACTCCAGCACCACCACGCCGGCGTCCGCGCACAGGTGCAGGTACCAGAGCATGTGGCACTGCGAGACCGCGGCCACGAGCAGCTGCTCGGGGTTCCATCGGGTGGAGTCGCCGCGGAAGACCGGGTCGGACGAGGCGGGGATGGCCGGCCGCCCGTCCGCCTCCACCGTGTGGTCGCGCCGGTAGCCGCGGTAGCTGCGGGTCCCGTCGCCGAGGTTTCCGGTCCAGGTGACCGTGACCGCGTAGGTGTGCACCGGCTCAGTCTGCCCAGCCGCGCCGACCCCCACCGATAGGCTGGCCACGCCGAGGCTTCGGGCGGAGGCGGGACAGCGCGCAGGAGCGAGCACCGGGAGCGTTCGTGGGACGAGTGATCGTCGACGTCATGCCGAAGCCGGAGATCCTCGACCCGCAGGGGCAGGCGGTCGCCGGCGCGCTCGCGAGGCTCGGTTTCACCGAGTTCACCGCGGTGCGCCAGGGCAAGCGGTTCGAGCTGGTGACCGACGTCGAGGTGACCCCCGCCGTCCTGGAGCGGGCCCGCGAGGCCGCGGTCACGCTGCTGAGCAACCCCGTGATCGAGGACGTCGTCCGGGTCGAGGCCCGGCCGGACGTCGGCGCCGCGCCGCAGTCGGTCGTGGAGATCCCCGGCTGATGCTTATCGGCATGCGAATCGGCGTCGTCACGTTCCCCGGGTCGCTCGACGACGGGGACGCCGCGCGCGCCGTCCGCCTGGCCGGCGGCGAGCCGGTGCGGTGTTGGCACGCGGACCGCGACCTGCACGGGGTCGACGCGGTGATCCTCCCCGGCGGCTTCTCCTACGGTGACTACCTTCGCTGCGGCGCGATCGCCCGCTTCGCACCCGTGATGGACGAGATCGTCCGCCTGGCCGGTCCGCCGGACGCCCGCTCGCCCGGACTGCCGGTGCTGGGGATCTGCAACGGCTTCCAGGTGCTGTGCGAGTCGCACCTGCTCCCCGGAGCGCTCGTCCGCAACGACCACCGCCGGTTCGTCTGCCGCGACCAGCCGGTGCGGATCGAGCGGGCGACCACCGTGTGGACGCACGAGTACGCCGCCGGGGAGGACATCGTGCTGCCGCTGAAGAACGGCGAGGGCGGGTTCGTCGCCGACCCCCGCACGCTCGACGCCCTCGAGCAGGAGGGCCGGGTCGTCGTCCGCTACCGCGGGTCCAACCCGAACGGCTCCTACCGCGACATCGCCGGGATCAGCAACCGCACGGGCACCGTGGTCGGCCTCATGCCGCACCCCGAGCACGCCGTCGAGCCCGGCTTCGGCCCCGACCTCGCCCCCGGCGACGACCCCGCCGACGACTCCGGCGACGACTCCGGCAGCGCCACCGACGGCCTGCGCTTCTTCCGCTCGGTGATCAGCCACCTGATCCCCGCCTGACCCAACCACGCTCCCCATGCCCACGGGCGTGACACCGTGGGCATAGGGCGACCACGGTGTCACGCCGTGGGCAACGGGGATGCGTGCAACGCCGCACCCACGATGCGCGCGTACCTGGCGGCCTCGGGCTGACGTCGCCGATAGGGTGATCCGGCGTGACCACCGAGACGGCGCCCGCGCGGGTCGGCGCCCCGCCGGAGCTGGACACCGTGCAGGGGGCGGCCGCCACCCCGCAGGTCGAGCAGCCGCACCGTGAGCTCGGCCTCCGGGACGAGGAGTACGCCCGGATCCGCGCGATCCTCGGCCGGCGTCCGACCTCGGCGGAACTCGCGATGTACAGCGTCATGTGGAGCGAGCACTGCTCCTACAAGTCCAGCAAGGTGCACCTGCGCGCGTTCGGCGAGCAGACGACGCCGCAGATGCGCGAGCGGCTGTTGGTCGGCATCGGCGAGAACGCGGGCGTCGTCGACATCGGCGACGGCTGGGCCGTCACGTTCAAGGTGGAAAGCCACAATCACCCCAGCTACGTCGAGCCCTACCAGGGGGCGGCCACCGGCGTCGGGGGGATCGTGCGGGACATCCTGGCGATGGGCGCCCGCCCGATCGCCGTGATGGATCCGCTGCGCTTCGGGGCGCTCGACCACCCGGACACCGCGCGCGTGCTGCTCGGCGTCGTCGCCGGCATCGGCGGGTACGGCAACTGCCTCGGCCTGCCGAACATCGGCGGCGAGGTCGTCTTCGACCCGTGCTACCAGGGCAACCCACTGGTCAACGCGCTCTGCGTGGGCAAGCTGCGGCACGAGGAGATCCACCTGGCCAGCGCCAGCGGCGAGGGCAACCTCGTCGTGCTGTTCGGCGCGCGCACCGGCGGCGACGGCATCGGCGGGGTGTCGGTGCTGGCCAGCGAGACGTTCGAGGCCGAGACGCCGGGGGTCGGCGGGGCGGGCGATCCGGACCGGGCCGCGCCGCGCCCGGCGCGCAAGCGCCCGAGCGTCCAGGTCGGCGACCCGTTCGCGGAGAAGGTCCTGATCGAGTGCTGCCTGGAGCTGTTCTCCGCCGGCGTGGTCGAGGGCATCCAGGACCTCGGCGGCGCCGGCCTGTCCTGCGCCACGTCGGAGCTGGCCAGCAACGGGGACGGCGGGATGCTGGTCCACCTCGACCGGGTGCCGCTGCGCGACCCGACGCTGCGCCCGGAAGAGATCCTGATGAGCGAGTCGCAGGAGCGGATGATGGCGATCGTCCGCCCCGAGCACCTCGAACGGTTCACCGAGATCACCCGCCGGTGGGAGGTCGAGGCCACCGTCCTCGGCGAGGTCACCGGGTCGGGCCGGCTCGAGGTGCGCTGGGGTGGGCAGACGATCGTCGACGTCCCGCCGCGCACGGTCGCGCACGAGGGTCCGGTGTACGCGCGGCCGCTGGCGCGCCCGTCCGACCTCGACGCCCGCCAGGCCGACGGCCCCCAGCGGCTGCCCCGCCCCTCCTCGCCGGAGCAGTTGCGCGCCCTGCTGCTGCGCATGGTCGGCTCGGCCAACCTGTGCAGCCGCGCCTGGGTCACCGACCAGTACGACCGCTACGTGCAGGGCAACACCGCGCTGGCGATGCCGGACGACGCGGGCGTGGTCCGGGTGGACGAGGCCGGCGGTCTCGGGGTGGCCGTGGCCACCGACTGCAACGGCCGGTTCTGCGCGCTCGATCCGTACGCCGGGGCGCAGCTGGCGCTCGCCGAGGCCTACCGCAACGTCGCCGCCGCAGGCGCACGACCGCTGGCGGTGACCGACTGCCTGAACTTCGGCTCGCCGGAGGACCCCGGGGTGATGTGGCAGTTCGCCGAGGCCGTGCGCGGCCTGGCGGAGGGCTGCCGGACGCTCGGCGTCCCGGTCACCGGCGGCAACGTCAGCTTCTACAACTCCACCGGTGACGTGGCGATCCACCCGACGCCGGTGGTGGGCGTGCTCGGGGTGCTGCCGGACGTCCGCCGCCGCACGGCCTCCGGCTGGCGCGAGCCGGGCCTGCAGGTGGTGCTCCTCGGCGCGACCGCGGAGGAGCTCGGCGGCTCGGAGTGGGCGTGGGTGGAGCACGGCCACCTGGGCGGCCTGCCACCCCGGGTGGACCTGGACGCCGAGCGCGCGCTGGCCGGTCTGCTGGTCGCGTCGGCGGATCGCGGGCTCGCCGCCGCCGCGCACGACCTGTCCGACGGGGGCCTGGCCCAGGCCCTGGCGGAGTGCTGCCTGCGGTACGGCGTCGGCGCCTCGGTGTCGCTCGGCGAGCTCGGCCGGCGGGACGGCGTGGACGCCTTCGTCTCGCTGTTCAGCGAGTCCGCGGCCCGGGCCCTTGTCGCCGCACGCCCTGAGGATCTGCCCGCGCTGATGGGCCTCGCGGCGGCCTCCGGCGTGCCCGCTGTCGTCCTGGGGACCACCGGAGGCGCCGAGCTGGCGATCGACGGCCTGTTCGCCGTCCCGCTGGCCGAGCTCCGCGCCGCACACGAGAGCACGCTCCCGGCGGCCTTCGCCGGCTGAACCGGCTAGGGCCCGGCGGGCGGCGCGCCCCCGTACTTGACCGCGGCGGCCTGGGCGGTCGGGCATCGCCCCTCGGGGCGGCCGCAGTCGGTGAGGTCGCACAGCCGGCAGATCCAGGCGCCGCCGTCCTTGGTGTCCACGACGGCGGCCAGGAGCTTGCCGAGCAGCGCGTGCAGCGCACGCCGCTCGGGCGCGGAGAGGCTCTCCACCAGGTGCCGCAGGTAGCCGGCCCGGGCCGCGGCGATCCGGGTGGCGGCGCGGCGTCCGGCGGGGGTCAGGACGACCGAGCGGGTGCGCCCGTCGCTGCCCGGCCCGCGGGTGACCAGACCGGCGTCGGCGAGCCGGTCCACCAGCCGCACGGCGCCGGAGGGAGTCAGTGCCAGCACCCGGGCGAGCTGGTCCAGCGACGGGCGGCCGAGGAACTGCTCGAGGGCCGACAGCGCGGCGGGGGCCGAACCGGGCTCGCTGCACGCCGCGGTTACGCGGTCGCGCGTCTGGTCGGCCACGACGAGGGACAGGGCCCCCAGCAGGTTCGCGGTCGCCGCGTCGTCGCCGTTCACCCCAGGTCGTAGGTCAGCGTCAACGGCATGAACGGGTAGTCCGCGTGGGTGGAGTCGCTGGTGCACGTGCCGGTGATCCCGGCCAGGTCGCCGGTCCCCGAACCCGCCACGACCTGGCTGGTGCCCGACGCCGTCGTGCCGTCGAAGGTGCCCTCGCCGGTCAGCACGAACGAGCCGGAACGTCCCTCGAGGGATGCGTTCAGCTGCATCACCGTGACGTAGCTGCTCGTGCCGTCCGGCCGGTAGTACATGACGGAGTCGAAGGTCCCGCCGGTGAGCCCGTCCTCGCCCTGGTCGAGCGTGACCGCGGCGCGGGTGACCTTGCTCCCGTCGTCGTACTCCCTCGCCGGCGCCTCGTCCCAGGAGGCGATGTTCAGTCGGGTGTTCAGCGTCGTCGTCATGATCCCGACGTTATATGTGACTCAGTCAACTGTCTACCGGAAGCGTCCGGGCGCCGAACACCGCGCCGACGGCGTCGGCGTAGGCGGCGCTGTCGATGTCGCGGGTGATCAGGCGCTGGACGACGTACCCGATGATCATCGACAGCATCACCTGACCGACCGCCTTGGGATCGGCGTCGGGGGAGAGGTACCCCTCCTGCTGCGCGCGAGCGGCGGCCTCCGCCAGCTGGTCTCGCAGGCGGACCTGCATCTCGCTGGCCACATCCATGATCGTCGGTGAGCGCAACGCCTCCGCCCAGGCCTGCAGCGCCACCCGGGGGACGTCGTCGCCGGTGCTGACCGCCAGCTGCTCGACGGTGCCGATCAGCAACCGGACGACGTCCGCCGGGTGCGGGGGCACGTCTCCGCGGAGCAGGTCACGCAGGGCCTCGCTGGCCGGTTCGAGCGCGCGCAGGGCGATCGCCCTGACCAGGTCCTCCTTGCTCCGGAAGTACCGGTAGACCGCGCCGGCGGACAGGCCGGACGCGGCGATCACGTCGGCCATCGTCGTGGCGTGGAAACCGTTGCGGCTGAAGCGGGTCCACGCGGCCTGCAGGATCTGCTCCCGGCGGGCGGCGAGGTGCTCGTCGGACACACGTGGCATGCGGACAGTATAAAGCGAACGTTCGTTCTTGACAGGAGAACCACGGGGCGAGAAGCTATAAAGCGAATAACCGTTCGCTATTGGAGGCGGAGATGAGCAGCCACGGAACGCACCTCGCAGAGCGGCAGGACGAGCAGGTCGCCACGGGTTCCCACACCGCTGCGGCGGGACCGTCGTCGTGGGCCTCGGTCGCGGGGATCGTCGTGCTGCTCACGCTGGCCGTGACCGTGGTGCTCACGGCGTTCGCCTGGCCGGCGGCGCGGTCCGCGCCGCGCGACCTCCCCCTGGCCGTCGCCGGCCCGGCGCCCGCGGTCCAGGCCGTGGCCACGACGCTGGCGCGGGAGCGTCCCGGGGCGTTCGAGGTCCACCGGTTCGCCGACGAGGCCTCGGCGCGGGCCGCGATCGAGGACCGCGAGGTCTACGGCGCGATCGTGCTCACCAGCGGGCAGCCGACGGTGCTGATCGCCTCAGCGGCGAGCCCGGCGGTCGCGCAGGGCCTGACCCAGCTCGCTCAGGGACTGGCCCCCGGCGGCGCCTCGGCGCCGGCCGTGCGGGACGTCGTCCCGACCCCGGCACAGGATCCCCGTGGGGCGGGCTTGGCCGCCGGCGCGCTGCCGCTGGTGCTCGGCGGGATCATCGCCGCAGGCCTGATCACCCAGCGGATCCGCGGCGGCGGCCGACGGCTGGTCGCGGCGATCTCGTTCGCGGTGCTGGGTGGCGTTGCGGTGACCAGCGTGCTGCAGCTCTGGCTCGGGTCGCTGGCCGGTTCGTTCTGGACGAACGCCGGCGTGGTCGCGCTGGCGATCGCGGCGATCTCGCTGGTCCTGATCGGCCTGGAGTGGCTGATCGGCCCGGCCGGGCTGGCTCTGGGCGCGGCCGTGATGATGCTGCTCGGCAACCCGCTGTCCGGGCTGACCAGCGCGCCGGAGATGCTCCCCCGTGGGTGGGGTGCGCTCGGCCAGCTGCTGCCGCCGGGCGCGGCCGGTTCGCTGCTGCGCTCGGTCTCGTTCTTCGACGGCGCCCGGGGCGGCAGGCCGCTGGCCGTGCTGGCCTGCTGGCTGGTGGCCGGGCTGCTGCTCTGCGCGCTCGGGGCGGCCCGTGGTCGCCGCCGGGCCGCCGTGCGCTAAGCCACTCGGGGGACGGCGCGCCGCCCGGCGCGTCGTCCGCTTACGATCCGGCAACGGATTCGCTTGCCAGGGGGGTGCTGCGCAACGGAATCGGGCTAGACTCCGCCCCCAGGCGCGGAGATCCGCGACAGCGACGGCGGTAAGGCGGGGCGGCTTTGGCGGACGGCGCGACGGCCCTCGGCTCTGCGGGGACGCCGGCTATCACGTTGGTGGGGCTGCGCAAGACGTTCGGTGCCGGCGCGAACGAGGTGCAGGCCGTCGACGGCATCGACGTCGAGGTCGAGGACGGCGAGTTCTTCGCGATGCTCGGTCCCTCCGGCTCGGGCAAGACCACCGTGCTGCGGTTGATCGCCGGCTTCGAGCGCCCCACCGAGGGCACGATCCTCCTCGGCGGGAAGGACGTCACCCGCCTCGCGCCGTTCCAGCGCGACGTCAACACGGTCTTCCAGGACTACGCCCTGTTCCCGCACATGAACGTCGAGGAGAACGTCGGGTACGGACTGAAGGTCAAGGGGGTGGGCCAGCAGGAGCGCCGGCAGCGGGTGGCCTCGGCGCTGGCCACGGTCCGGCTGGAGGGGCTCGGTGATCGCCGCCCGTCCCAGCTGTCCGGCGGGCAGCGGCAGCGGGTCGCGCTGGCCCGGGCACTGGTCAACCGGCCGCGGGTGCTGCTGCTGGACGAACCGCTCGGCGCGCTCGACCTCAAGCTGCGGGAGCAGATGCAGGTCGAGCTCAAGGCGATCCAGCGCGAGGTGGGGATCACGTTCGTGTTCGTCACCCACGACCAGGAGGAAGCGCTGACGATGAGCGACCGGGTCGCGGTGTTCAACGCCGGCCGGGTCGAGCAGCTCGGCGCGCCGGCCGAGATCTACGAGCGGCCCTCCACGACCTTCGTCGCGGGATTCGTCGGCACCTCCAACCTGCTGCGGGACGGCGCGGCCCGCGCGGTGATCGGATCCGACGGGGTCTTCAGCGTCCGGCCGGAGAAGATCCGGGTGGTCCCCCTTGACGTCGAGCCGAAGGGCGACGAGTCCGCGGCGGACGGGGTGGTCAAGGAGGTCGTCTACGCCGGCCCGACCACCCGGCTGGTCGTCGGCCTGGACGCCGGCGGCGACCTGGTCGCCCTGCACCAGAACCTCGAGTCGTCCTCGGCCGACGTGGCCGAGATGCGCGGTCGCCGGCTGCGGCTGATCTGGCGCCGCCAGCACGCCGTCCGCCTGCCCCAACCTGACCTGCCCCAACCCGAACCGCCCCAACCTGAACTGCCCCAACCTGAACTGCCCCACCCCTGACCCGCCCCGACCCGGCCGACCGCCGGACCCAGCACAGGATGGAGACACCATGACCACACGTCTCGGCCGCTGCGCGATGCTGGCCAGCGTCGCGCTCGCGCTCGCGGCCTGCGGATCGTCGTCCAGCGGTGGCGGCGCGACCGCGGCGGGACCGGCCAAGCCCCCGAGCGTTCCGGTGATGCAGTCCCTCGGGGCGCCCGAGGGTCAGCTCAACATCATCGCGTGGGCCGGCTACGCCGAGGACGGCTCGACCGAGAAGGACGTCGACTGGGTCACCCCGTTCGAGAAGAGCACCGGCTGCCAGGTCAACGTCAAGATCGGCAACACCTCCGACGAGATGGTCACGCTGATGAAGACCGGCCAGTACGACGGGGTCTCGGCGTCCGGCGACGCCACCCTTCGCCTGATCTACGGCGGCGACGTCGCGCCGGTGAACACCAGCCTGGTGCCCAACTACGCCACCGTGTCGGACTTCCTGAAGAACGGCTCGTGGAACTCCGTCAACGGGCAGATGTACGGGATCCCGCACGGCTGGGGCGCCAACCTGCTGATGTGGAACACCGGGACGGTCAAACCGGCACCGGACTCCTGGGGCGCGGTCTTCGACGCGAACTCGCCCTACAAGGGCAAGGTCACGGCGTACGACTCGCCGATCTACATCGCCGACGCCGCCCTGTACCTCAAGGCCACCAAGCCGGACCTGAAGATCACGAACCCGTACGAGCTGGACGACAACCAGTTCACCGCCGCCGTCGACCTGCTGAAGACCCAGCGGACGCTGGTCGGGGAGTACTGGTCGGACTACACCAAGGAGGTCCAGGCGTTCGAGAGCGGCGACTCCGTGATCGGTACCACCTGGCAGGTGATCACGAACCTGATCTCGACCGACAAGAAGGTCGGCGTCCAGGCGATCGTGCCCAAGGAGGGCTCCACCGGCTGGTCGGACACCTGGATGATCTCCTCCAAGGCCGCCCACCCGAACTGCATGTACAAGTGGATGGACTGGATCATTTCGCCGAAGGTGAACGCCGAGGTGGCCGAATGGTTCGGTGAGGCACCGGCACAGACCAAGTCCTGCGCCGAGACGGCCGACCCCAAGCACTGCGACACCTACCACGCGCTCGACTCCGCCTACGCCAAGGGCCTCGCCTACTGGACGACGCCCACCAAGGACTGCGGTGACAACCGCGGCGCGACGTGCAAGGACTACACCGCCTGGACGCAGGCCTGGACGGAGATCAAGGGCTGAGGCGAGCCAGACACCCTTTGCCGCCATGTGAGACGTGGGCGCGACCGACACGCCCGTCCGGTCGACAGCTCACGTCTCAAGATCGCGAAGGCACCCTGGTGCGGCAGTGATCCGTCGTAGAGTGCCCGGGTGACGACCGGAGAGTCCGCGCCGGCGGTCGCCCGGCCGCCCGCGGGCGCGCGGCTGTCGGGGGCGCTGTACGCCCGGCCGGGGGTGCGGCTGGCCGGTCTGCTCTCCGCGCCGCTGCTGTGGCTGGTGGTGGCGTACCTGGGCTCGCTGGCGGTGATGTTCGCGACCGCCTTCTGGAGCGTGGATTCCTTCACCGGCTCGGTGATCCGCCAGCCCACGATGGACAACTTCCGGGCGCTGCTGCAGGAGTCCGTCTACCGGAGGGTGGCGCTGCGCAGTCTCGGCGTGGCGGGCGCGGTCACCATGATCGACGCGGCGATCGCCCTGCCGATGGCGTTCTGCATGGCCAAGCTCGCCTCGGCGCGCGCCCAACGCTGGCTCGTCGCCGCCGTCCTCACCCCGTTGTGGGCGAGCTACCTCGTCAAGATCTACGCCTGGCGGACCATGCTGTCCTCTCACGGCGTGGCCGACTGGGCGCTGGCGCCGTTCGGGTTGCGCGGCCCGGGCTTCGGGCTGGCGGCGACCGTCATCGCCCTGGCCTACCTCTGGCTGCCCTACATGATCCTGCCGATCTACGCGGGCTTCCAGCGCCTGCCGGACTCGCTGCTCGAGGCGTCGTCCGACCTGGGCGCCTCGGCAGGGCGCACGTTCCGCACGGTGGCGATGCCGATCGTCTTTCCCGCTCTGGTGGCGGGATCGATCTTCACGTTCTCGCTGTCGCTCGGTGACTACATCACCGTGAAGATCGTCGGCGGCAGCACCCAGCTGTTCGCCAACATCATCTACGACAACATCGGCGTGGCGAGCAACCTGCCGTTCGCCGCCGCGGCCGCGCTCTTCCCGGTCATCGTGATCATCATCTACCTGACCCTGGTCCGTCGTACCGGCGCGCTGGAGAACCTGTGATCAGCCGGGCCGGCGGGGTGTCCGCGGTGGAGACGGCGGTGACGCCATGACCCTGTCCCGTCCCGCCCGGATCGCGCTGTGGTCCGCCCTCTGGCTCGGGTTCGCAGCGATCTACATCCCCCTTCTGGTCGTGCTTACCAACTCCTTCAACACATCCTCGACGTTCGGGTGGCCGCCGTCCGGCTTCACGCTGGAATGGTGGCAGCGCACCGCGGTCAACGGCGGTGCCCGCGCGGCGCTGCTGAAGAGCGTCGAGGTGGGGTTGGGCGCCACGGTGATCGCGCTGGTGCTCGGCACGATGGCGGCGTTCGCGGTGCAGCGGTACAAGTTCTTCGGCCGGGACACGATCAGCTTCCTGGTGATCCTGCCGATCGCCCTTCCCGGCATCGTCACGGGGATCGCGCTGAACTCCGCCTTCAACGCGGGCCGCATCCCGTTCGGCTACCTCACGGTCGTGATCGGGCACGCGACGTTCTGCATCGTCGTGGTCTACAACAACGTGCTGGCCCGCCTGCGGCGCACCGGGATGTCGCAGGAGGAGGCGTCGATGGACCTCGGCGCCGACAGCTTCACCACCTTCCGGCTGGTCACGTTCCCGCAGATCCGCTCGGCGCTGCTGGCGGGTGCGCTGCTGGCGTTCGCGCTGAGCTTCGACGAGATCGTCGTGACGACGTTCACCACCTCGCCCGGCCTGCAGACGCTGCCGATCTGGATCTTCGGCAACCTCTTCCGGCCGAACCAGGCGCCGGTGGTCAACGTCGTCGCGGCCTCGCTCGTCGTCGTCTCGATCATCCCGATCTGGGCCGCGCAGAAGCTCTCCGGCGACCCCAGCGGGGGCGGCCGCCTGTAGCGCGCACGCCCTGAACGCGCGCACGCCCTGAACGCGCGCACGCCCCGAACGCGCGCACACTCCAACGACTGTGCGGAGTTGCGCTGATCTCCCCATGCCCACGGTGTGACACCGTGGGCTTCTGGTGCGCACGGTGTCACGCCGTGGGCCATCCGGAGAGGTCAGGGCCTGGAGCGGCTCGGGAGCGGCTCGGGAGGGGCTAGGGAGCGGACAGGCGCGGGCGTTCCGCGGGGGGCGGTATCTCGCCGGAACCGCGGCGGATCAGCCGAGTGGGGACGACGTGCGTGGCCGGGGGGCTGGTGTCGCCGGCGATCCGGTTGAACAGGACGGTCGCGGCGGTGCGCCCGATGCCGGCCGGGTCCTGCGCGACCACGGTCACTCCGGGCCGGACGAGGTCGGCCAGCGGGAAG
>JBKPQU010000019.1:0-6281 GCA_046734255.1 Actinomycetota bacterium | reverse complement strand
GCGGCCGGCACCGCCGGGCCGAGCGGCCCGCGCCCGGCCGACAGCCGCACCGCGATCACCGCGGCGACCGTCACGGCGACCAGCATCCAGCGCACGTCCCCGGCCAGGAGCCGGCCGGGGGCGAGCAGGACGGCGGTCCCCGGCAGGTAGGTGAAGGCGTCCTGGACGCCGGGGGAGCCGACCCAGGTCTGGGTGTAGATGTTCTTCCCGGCCGCCAGCGCGTCGCTCGCCTGCTGCAGGGTCACCCAGACATCGATCTTCGGCGCGGGGTCCAACCGGATCAGCGTCACGGCGGCGACCAGGTAACCGGTCAGCGCCAGGCCGAGGCCGAGGTCCGGTCCCCGGCGCAGAGGGAGGCCGAAGGCCAGCGCCGCCAGTAGGGCCGTGGCGGCCAGCCACCAGCGAAGGGCGCGGGCGTCGGCAGGCAGGAGGTAGGTGTAGGCGTGCACGGTGACGATCGAGACGGCGGTCAGCACCAGCGCCGCGGCGGTCGAGCCCCGGTCCAACCGGCCGGCGCGACCGAGGGCGAGGGCCAGGCCGAGGAAGACCGCCAGAGCGGTGTACGCCGCGACGATCCCCAGCCGGTACTGCACGACGCTGAAGGTCGCGACCGACATCCCGCCGACCAGGACCAGCGGGCCGATCGCACCGCCGGCCCGCTGCAGGTCCGGCAGCCTCACGCCGGCCCGGGTCCCGCGGGACCCACCGGCGCCGCCGCTGCGCACGTCGACCGGCAGGCCGGGGGCGGACTCACCCGGTCAGCATAGGTGCGCCCCGCCGCCGCGCTAGTGGCAGGCGGTGGGGTCCGTCCCCTGGGTCGCGAGGCACGTGCGCGTGTCCTGAAAGGCTTCCTTCACCATGCCCCCGATTCCGAATACCGCCCCCACGACCACGGCTCCGATCGCCCCGATCAGTAGTCCGTACTCCACAGCCGAGGCCCCCCGGTCGCGTGCGCGTCGGGTCGCCGAGCGCAATCGACTCCACATTGCCCGCCCCTTCGAATCCGGCCGTTGTCCCCACCCCGCCGTGACTGCGATGGTTCCAGACCTTCACTCGCGGGAGGGCGACGTCGCGGGCTGATCGACTGAAGAGCGGAGGAGCCGGATCGGGCGGACGTACCGAGCTTTCCCGGGTCGTTCACCGGCAAACAGAAGCTGCCGGGGGCCAGCGTGGCAGGCCCCCGGCAGCTCCTCGATATCAGAGGGTCAGGTGCAAGTTGCGGTCGTCGTGGTCACCGAGCTCTGGATGTTGGTGCAGGTCGTGGAGAACGCGCTCTTGATCAGCGTGCCCAGACCGAACACGATGCCGACGATGACTGCCGCGATCGCGGCGACCATGAGGCCATACTCGACAGCGGAGGCTCCCCGATCGTGCCCGCTGCGGAGGACCTTGCGGATATAGCTGAGCATGTGGATCCGGATCCCTTCCTCTGCCGGGGTCTGGAATTCCCACTACCCTGCCACGTCCTTGTCCTGGTCGTGGCCAAATGCCGTAGAAATCCGGCCGGTTCCACGAGTCTGGCTGCTCCACCCGGACTCAGAGCGGACCCAGAGGTACTCCCAGGGACGACGAAGCCGCCGGGGGCGGCCCAGAGGGGCTGCCCCGGCGGCTTCGGTGACTGACGGTCTGCAGCCGATCAGGTGCAGGTCGCGGTGGTCGGGATCGAACTGCTGATGTTGGTGCAGGTCGTCGAGAATGCGCTCTTGACCAGCGTGCCGAGGCCGAACACGATCCCGACGATCACGGCGGCGATCGCGGCGACCATGAGGCCGTACTCCACCGCGGAGGCGCCCCGGTCGTGCCCGCTGCGCATGACCTTCCGGATATAGCTGAGCATCTCTACGAGAGTCCCTTCGTTGGGTCAAGGGCGGGTGGCGGCCCACCTGGGCCGTGTCACCACGCTGCCACGGCGCGGTGACGCTGGGCGCCGTTTTGCCGGTCAAACCCTGCGAACAGAGGAGGAGCGAACAAGCCGAACGGCGGATGATCCGGGGCAGGGTAGGACCAGAACCCCGGGGCAGCATGAAGCCGTCGCATCCGCCCTTCCGCCTCAATCATGAACAACTTCTCAGGCCTGACCCTGCTCGTCCTTGACCAGGCCGAGGCGCACCGCGGCCATCACGGCCTGGGCGCGGTTGCCGGCGCCGAGCTTCTCGTAGATGTTCGCCACGTGGGTCTTGGCGGTGGACTCGCTGATGAACAGCCGGCGGGCGATCTGGGCGATCGCCAGACCGTCGACGAGGAGGTCGAGCACCTCCTTCTCCCGGGGGGACAGCCGGGGTCCGGCCGGGGCGGTCATCCGCCGCTGCATGGCGCCGGCGAGATCGCGTGCGGTGAAGGCCCGGGGGTTGGCCGCGGCGTGCCGGGCCGCGGCGACCACCTCCTCGGCCGGGGCGTCCTTGCCGACGAAACCGGACGCCCCGGCGTCCAGCGCGGCGAACACCTGCTCGTCACCCGCGTACATGGTCAGGACGACGATGCCCATCGAGGGGTTGTGCGCCCGGGCCTTGGTGGTCAGCGCGATCCCGTCGCCGTCCGGCAGCCGCACGTCGGTGACCAGCACGTCGGGGTGCAGCCGTTCCAGGGCCTCCACCGCCTCGGCCACCGAGCCGGCCTCGCCGACCACGTCGATGTCGCCGGCCCGGTCGAAGGCGCGGCGCAGCCCCTCCCGGATCAGCTGGTGGTCGTCCACGAGGACGATCCGCAGATGACGATCGTCGGTGGTCACGGGTTACCTCCTGCTCGGTCCCGGTCCAGCTGACCGGGGCTGTCGTGTGCCGCCGTGGCGGTCGCGATGGGTCGGGTACCGCCCGGGGAAGCGGACAGCGGGGGATGCCCGTTGGCGGCGGGAAGGCTGATGTCGACCAGGGTCCCCCCGTCGTCCCGCGGGCCGATCCGCAGGTCCGCCCCGATCCTTCGGGCGCGCTCGCGCATCCCGGTCAGGCCCATGCTGTCCGGCCGGGGGCGCTGCAATCCACGGCCGTCGTCGGCCAGCGTGATCCGGGCGCGTGGCGGCTCGATCGCGAGCGTCAGCCACAGGTTGCGGGCCGCCGCGTGCTTGCGGACGTTGGTCACCGCCTCCTGGACCATCCGCAGCAGCTCCACCTCGACGGCGATCGGCAGCCGGTCGGTCGACTCCTCCATCGAGACGTGCACGGCCAGGCCGGCCTGGCTGCCGACCCGCTGCACGTACTCGCCGAGGGCGGTGCCCAGCCCCGTCATGTCGTCGACGCCGGTGCGCAGGTCGAAGATGCTCAGCCGCAGGTCGGCGACCATCCGCCGGAGCCGGTCGCGGACCTCGAGCACCCGCGCGCCGACCCCCTCGTCGACGTCCCGGCGGATGTCGTCGAGCAGGTACCCGACCGAGGCCAGGTCCTGGGCGATGCCGTCGTGGATCTCGCGCGCGAGGCGCTTGCGCTCGTCCACCGTGGCGAACCGGCGCACGTCGTCGAACAGCATGGCCGAGGCCATCCGGGGTCCGGCCTGATCGATCACCGCGCGGCAGCCGGACAGAGTCGCGTCGTCGATCATCCGGGAGCCGGTCATCACGACCAGAGCCACGACCCGTTCACCCATCCGCACGGGAATCGCGGTCACGTACACGCCCGCGGTCTGGCGCCGGATCGGCGCCGTGGCCGTCCAGGCGTCCTGCATCGCCGAGGCCGCCGCGGCCGGCGGCTCGCTGCCGACCAGCGGGACCGAGCGGCCGCTGTCCGAGCGGACCAGGACGGTGGGCTGGGTGTGCCGGACGATGGCGGCGACGTCGTCGAGCAGGGCCGCCGCCAGCGTCTGGGGGTCCAGGCCGAGGCTCAGCTGGCGGGCCACGACGTGCAGTTCGGACAGCAGGCGGTGGGCGTCCGCGTACGCCGGTTCTCCCTCCGGCGCCCGCTCCGCCCGGACGCGGCGCGCCCAGGCGGCGGTGAGACCGGCGAACGTCGACAACGGCACCCAGGTGGCCGCGAGCAACACGAGATCGCTCGTGTCCGGACCCGCCGGGTCGACCGCGGCGGTACCCAGCAGCACCCCCCACGCGATCGCGACGCAACCGAGGGTCGCGCCCGCGCCGGCGGTCAGACCGCAGGTGATCACCGGGACCAGCAGGTACGGCGCGAAGGCCTGGGTACCGCCGAGGGCGCCGATCACGATCGCGGCGACCAGGCTCTCCGCCAGCGGCTGGACCGCCGCGGGCACCGGTCTGGGGAGGGGGATGGAGGCCAGGGCCGCGATCACCAGCAGCAGCAGCGCGGGCAGCAGGATCTGGCCGCCGTTCAGCTGGTAGGTCAGGTTCGGGTGGCCCTGGGCCATCTTCTTGTAGTCCGCGTAGGACTGCGCCAGGAGGATGAGGACACCGAGGAGGATCGCGGCGACGCGAGCCGCCAGACCCATGTAGGAGGCGTTGATCCGGGTACCTCTGACCGGCACGGTGACAATCTGCCACAGGTCGAGGCATTGCGTGGCGCCGTGCGCAAGTCCGGTGCCCGGTCTGGTGCAATGTGCCTGTGAGCGAACACCCGGCGGACGAGCTGGTGTCGGTCCAGGACGTGCTGCGCAGTGCGGACCGGTTGCTGGTCGCCGGGCGAGCAGCCGCCCCGCGGGTCATGGCCAGCGGGTTCCCGCTGCTGGACACCTACCTCGGCGGGGGCCTTCGGGCCGGCGAGCTGTGCCTGCTCGGCGGGCCGCAGGGCCTGGGCAAGACGGCGTTCGTGCTGCAGGTGGCCCGCAACGTCGTCAGCAACGGCGGCACCGCGGTCGTCCTGTCCTACGAGCACGACACGACCACGCTGCTGGAACGCCTGGTGACGATCGAGGCCGGCGAGATGTTCGGAGTCGAGGGGCTGCCGCTGCGCCGGGTACGCGACGCGCTGGAGGGCCGCGGCCAGGCCGTCGGGACGCTGGAGGAGCGGCTGTACAACTCACCGGGCGGAGCGGAGGCGGTCGCCGCGCTCCGGGGGATGAGCCAGCGGCTGCTGCTGCACCCCTCCTCGGGGGCGCGCACGGGCCTGGACGACATCCGGAAGGTGGTCGAGGCCGCCGCCGCCCGGACCGGCCACCCGCCGCTGGTCGTCGTCGACTACCTGCAGAAGGTGTGGCTGGACGCCGATGGGGACGACGAGCGGATCGCCCGCGTGGTGGCCGGCCTGAAGGACCTCGCACTGGAGTGCGACCTGCCGGTGCTCGCGGTGGTGGCGGCCGACAAGGAGGGCCTCGCGGCCGGCCGCCGGCTGCGGGTCAACCACCTGCACGGCCCCACCGCCCTGGTCTACGAGGCGGACGTGCTGCTGATGATGAACGAGAAGTACGACGTCGTCGCCCGGCACCACCTCATCTACGACGCGCGCAGCGTGGACCGCTTCCGCGGCTACGTGGTGATCTCGATCGAGAAGAACCGGGCCGGCCTCGCGAAGATCGACATACAGCTGCGCAAGCGCCTGGAGCAGAGCCGCTTCGAGCGGGACGCCGAGCTGGTGCCCGAGGAGCTGGTCGACGAGCGGCTGCACGCCGAGTAGCCGCCCCCGAGCCGATCAGGTGGTCAGCGCCGGCGAGAGTCCGGGTCCGCGTCGCGCATCGGCGCCAGCAGCCTGGCCAACCTGCGAACCTGCAGCGCGCGCTCGAGCAGGCCGGCGGCCTCGCGGACGGGGTCGACGACCGCCGCCAGGTCGCGCTCCCGGAAGGGTCCCGCCTCGCCGCCGCGGGCCAGGATCACCGCGGCCCGCAGCTCGCCGATCGGCAGCGTCATCAGGTGCCGCCAGGCCGCCAGCGGTGCGCCGGACAGCTTCTGCCGGACGATGTCGGTGTCCTCGACCAGCAGCGCCCGCCCGCCGATCGCGGTCTCCTCGATCAGCCAGTGGGTGTCGTCCAGCACGAGGCGCCGTTCCAGCGGCCGCAGCCCGACGCCCGCGCTGACCCGCCACACCTGCCCGTCGAGCACCAGGACGGCGGCGGCGTCGGCGTCCGCGCGCTCGACCACCTCGTCGGCCAGCACCTGCGCGGTGTCCGTGACGCCGAACAGCTGGGCGGAGCGCTCCAGCAGCTCCTCGACCAGCTCGGCGGCGTCGGCGCCGGCGTGCTCCCGGTCCGGCCAGGTCTGCCGCAACGACTCCAGCCCCGGCGGCCGCGAGGCGAAGAACGGGTCGTAGTCCTCGCCCAGGGGATGACCGGCGGGAGCGAGGGGCCGCGTCGGCGGTGGCGAGGGCGGTTGTGCCGGTGCGGCCGGCTCCGCGAGCGGGGGCGGGGCCGGGGGTGCCGGTGCGGCCGCGGCCGCCGGGCGCTGCGCCGGCCGC
>JBKPQU010000018.1:0-10885 GCA_046734255.1 Actinomycetota bacterium | reverse complement strand
GGGTGTCCCGGCCGCGGAACAGCGCCCAGCCGAGCAGCCACAGCACCAGCACCAGGACGACGCCCGCCAGCCGGCCCGGACGGCGAATGGCGGCGGGGATCGCGACCTGGGTGGCCATCAGACCGATCCCTCCACTCCGGCGATCACACCGAGGATCTCCTCGTCGCCGACGATGCCCACCACCTTGCCTTCCTTGACCACCCGGATCGGCTTCTCGGCGGCGAGGACGACGCGGGTGGCCTCGTGGACGATGGTGTCCTGCCCCAACTCGGGGCCGTCCAGCGGGTCGTCCGGCCGCGGCTCCCGCATGATCCAGCGCAGGGTGAGCACGTGCGAGCGGTTCACGTCCTGGACGAAGTCCCGCACGTAGTCGTCGGCCGGCGCGCCGACCAGTTCGTCACCGGGGCCGAGCTGGATCATCTTGCCGTCCCGCATGATCAGGATCCGGTCGCCGAGCTTGAGCGCCTCGGACAGGTCGTGGGTGATGAACACCATGGTCTTGCCGACCTCGTGGTGCAGCCGGATCACCTCGTTCTGCATGTCCCGGCGGATCAGCGGGTCCAGGGCGGAGAACGGCTCGTCGAACAGCAGCACATCCGGGTCGCCGGCCAGCGCCCGGGCCAGGCCGACCCGCTGCTGCATTCCGCCGGAGAGCTGGTCGGGGTAGGACTTCTCGTACCCGGACAGGCCGACGAGCTCGATCACCTCCATCGCGCGCTTGTTTCGCTCCGCCTTCGGCATCCCACGGACCTCCAGCCCGTAGGCGACGTTGTCGATCACGCGCCGGTGCGGCAGCAGCCCGAAGTGCTGGAAGACCATCGAGAACTTGTGCCGCCGCAGGTTGCGCAGCCGCTTCTCGTCGGCCTTGCGCACGTCCTCGCCCTCGAAGACGATGCTGCCGGCCGTGGGCTCGATCAGCCGGGTGAGCAGGCGGACGAGCGTGGACTTCCCCGACCCGGACAGGCCCATGACGACGAACATCTCGCCAGGGGCGATGTCGAAGCTGACGTCGCGCACGGCCGCCGTGCAGCCTGTGCGATCCATCAACTCGCGGCGGGACAGGGCGGACAGCTCAGCGGAGCCGGGCACCTCCCCCGCGCGGGGGCCGAAGACCTTCCACAGGTCACCGACCGAGATCACCGGCTCGCCGGCCGGAACCGGGCTGTCGGAGACGGTGCCGGGCTGCTCAGCAGTCGTGGTCACGGCTGTCCTCCTCGGGTGGGATCCGACGTCGGTCCCTACTCACCCCGCGAACCATCGTTGGGGTTCGGGGTGGATGTTGTGCCAGATGTGCTTGATCTCGCGGTACTCCGCCAATCCCGTGGGTCCCAGCTCCCGGCCCACGCCGGACT
The DNA here is from genome assembly GCA_046734255.1 of Actinomycetota bacterium. Classification (GTDB taxonomy): domain Bacteria; phylum Actinomycetota; class Actinomycetes; order Actinomycetales; family Kineosporiaceae; genus JBKPQU01. Next base: position 9,533 of record JBKPQU010000018.1, on the reverse strand, counting down.
GCTTGAACCCGCCCCACTCGGCCTGCGGGACGTAGGGGTGGTAGTCGTTGATCCAGACCGTGCCGTGGCGCAGCCGGGCGGCGACCCGCTGGGCCTTGCCGGCCTCCTGCGTCCACACGGCCCCGGCCAGGCCGTAGTCGGTGTCGTTGGCGATCCGCACAGCGTCATCTTCGTCGCTGAACCGTTCCACCGTCAGTACCGGGCCGAAGGACTCCTCGACCAGCACCCGCATCCCGGACCTGCACTCGTCCAGGACCGTGGGCAGGTAGTAGAAGCCCGAGCTCAGATGCTCCTCCTGCGGCCGGGCGCCGCCACAGCGCAGCACCGCCCCCTCGGCCACGCCGGCGGCCACGTACTCCTCGACCTTCGCCCGATGCTCCGCCGAGATCAACGGCCCGGTCTCCGCCTCCGGGTCGAACGGGCCGCCGAGCCGGATCCGCCCGGCCCGCGCGACCACCTCGTCGACGAACTCGTCGTGGACGCCGTCCTGCACGATCAGTCGTGCCCCGGCCGAGCAGACCTGGCCGGAGTGCACGAACACCGCGGTCAACGCGAAGTCGACCGCGGTCTCCAGGTCGGCGTCGGCGAAGACCACGTTCGGGTTCTTTCCGCCGAGCTCGAGCGCGACCTTCTTGACCGTGCCGGCCGCGGCCGCCATCACCCGGCGCCCGGTGGCCAGCCCGCCGGTGAACGAGACCATGTCCACCGCGGGGTGCTCGGCCAGGACCGCGCCGGTCTGCGCGCCCGCGCCGAGCACGAGGTTCGCCGTTCCCGGCGGCAGGCCCGCCTCCTCCAGGAGCCGGGTGAGCAGGATCGCCGTCGACGGCGTGAGCTCGCTGGGCTTGAGGACGAACGTGTTGCCGGCCAGCAGCGCGGGGGCGACCTTCCATGAGGTCTGCAGCAGCGGGTAGTTCCACGGCGTGATGAGTCCGCACACGCCGATCGGCTCGACGACGATTCGGCTGATCGCGTCAGGACGGCCGGTGTCCACCACCCGCCCGGAGTCCGTGCCGCCGATTCCGCCGTAGTAGCGGAAGCAGGCGATCACCTCGTCGACGTCGTACTCGCTCTCGACCAGGCGCTTGCCGGTGTCCAGGGACTCGGCCCGGGCGATGTCCTTGCGGTCCCGCTCGAGCAGGTCGGCCACCCGGAGGAGCAGGTCACCACGGTCCCGCTCCGGCGTGTTCCGCCAGGTCCCGGTCTCGAATGCCTCGCGAGCGGCCAGGACGGCGGCGACGGCGTCCTCGGTGGTGGCCTCGGACACCGTGGCGACATGGGTGCCGTCGGCGGGGCAGCGGATCTCCCGGCGTCCACCCGCGGCCGGCCCGCGCCAGACCCCTCCGATGAACAGGTCATCCACTGCCAGCGCACCTCCGGCACGCGCGTCCAGCCCTGCGCGAGAGCCCGCGTTGCGCATCGCGCACCCAATTGCTCAACGTGAAACAGAATGAGTGCTGCGCCGGGGCAGGTCAAGCGCTTGCCGACGGTCCTTACCGGGCCGTTATGCGCCGGCCGGCGCTCGTCTCGCGAGTGTGACAGTGCCCGGCTTTCCAGGCTTTGGGAACCCGGGGACGTCACGCTCGCGGCGGTCTGACCCGGCGCCGTCGGACCGGCGGCCCGGCCCGCGCCTCAGACGGCGCGGTCCTGCTGGATGCCGTGCCAGCCGAGGCGGCGGGAGATCTCCGCGGCCGCGGCCCGGACCTCCTCGGCGACCTCCGGCAGCCGCTCGGCGGGCAGCCGGAACGTGGGCCCGGACGCGCTCACCGAGGCGATCACCGAGCCGTGACTGCCGCTGATCGGGGCGGCGATCGCGGTGAGCCCGATCTCCAGCTCGTCGACGGCGATCGCGATGCCGCGCTGGCGCACGGTCTCGAGCTCGGCGGCCAGCCGGACGGGATCGGTGATCGTCCGCTCGGTGAACGCCGGCAGGGGCTCGGAGAGCACCTCCTCCTGGACGCCGTCCGCGGCGAAGGCGAGCAGCACCTTGCCGTTCGACGTCGCATGCAGGGGGATGCGCCGTCCGACCCAGTAGTGCAGCTGCAGCGCCGAGGGGCCCGAGACCTGGTCCAGGTAGAACGCATCGTGCCCGGAGCGGACGACGAGGTTGACGGTCTCCTCCACCGCCGCGGCGAGCTTGGTGCACACAGGCCGGCTCTCCTGCACTAGGTCCAGGCGCAGCGCGGTGGCGCCGGCCAGCCGGACGACGCCGACCCCGAGCCGGTACTTGCCCCGCTCGGCGTTCTGTTCCACCAGGTCGTGCGCCTCCAGCGTGGCGACCAGCCGGAACGCCGTGGACTTGTGCACGCCGAGCCGGGCGGCCAGCTCGGTGATGCCCAGCTCGCCGTCGCTGGCGAGGTGTCCGAGGATGCTCAGTGCGCGGTCCACCGACTGCACCGCGCCGCCGGGAACCTCGGCCCCGCTGTTGCTCATGACGAAACGGTACAGCGCCATACGCGCCACGGCTCTCGGTTGGCGCCGACAAGCCGGCGCCGACGACCTGGTCAGGGGCGCGAGCGCCCCGCGGCGGTCAGTCCCCGAGCTCGCGGCGCCGGCGGGTGACGAAGTCCGCGAGCTCCTCCCGGACCGCGTCGTCCAGCGGCGGCGGCTCGTAGTCGGCCAGCCGCTTCTTGTAGATCTCCCCCGCCCGGGCGGCGGTGTCCCGGGCGCCGTTGCGCATCCACCGCTCGTAGTTCTCCGAGCTGGACAGGAACGGCCGGTAGAAGCAGGTCCGGAAGCGCTCCATGGTGTGCTCGGCGCCGAGGAAGTGCCCGCCGTGACCGACCTCGACATGCGCACCGAAGGCCAGCGACTCCTCGTCGATCTCCAGCGGGGTGAACTCCTTCTGCAGCATCTCAAGCACCTGGACGTCGATCACGAACTTCTCGTAGCAGGCCACGAGACCGCCCTCGAGCCAGCCCGCGGCGTGCATGACCCAGTTGATCCCGGCCAGGAACGTCGGGAGCATGGTCATCAACGCCTCGTAGGAGGCCTGCGCGTCGGGGACCTGGCTCGACGTCAGCCCGCCGCCGGACCGCACCGGCAGCCCGAAGTGCCGCGCGATCTGCCCTGTGCACAGCAGGCCCACCGCAGACTCCGGCGTCCCGAAGCACGGGCTGCCGGACTGCATGTCGATGTTCGACAGGAACGACCCGAAGACGACCGGGCACCCAGGCCGGATCAGCTGGGACAGCGCGATCCCGGTCAGCGCCTCGGCCATCTGCTGGGCCAGCGTCGCGGGCACCGACACCGGCGACATCGCGCCCATCAGCAGGAACGGCGTGATCACCACGGCCTGGTTGGCGGCGCTGTACTCGAACTGGGCGTCCAGCATCCGGTCGTCCCAGCGCAGCGGGGAGTTGCAGTTGATCAGCGACAGGCTGACCGGCGTGGTCTCGATCGCCTCCCGGCCGCCGAAGAGGATCTCTCCCATCCGGATCGTGTCCGCTGCGTTGGGGCCGGAGACCACGTTGCCCATGTAGATCTTGTCGGTCAGGGTCTGCAACGCGTAGATCATGTCCAGGTGCCGCGAGTCCAGCGGGGCGTCGTTGGGCTCGCAGATCACTCCGCCGGCGGAGTCCATGATCGGGTAGCTCTGTGCGAGCTTGGTGAAGTTGTGGAAGTCCTCCAGCGTGGCGTCGCGCCGGACGTCCCCCTCGCGGACGAACGGCGGACCGTAGACGCCCCCGAAGCTCATCATGTCGCCGCCGACGTGGATGGAGTTCGCGGGGTTGCGGGCCTGGACGTCGAACTCCCGCGGCGCCTTCGCCACCTGCTCGAGGACGAAGTCCGGATCGAAGAAGACCGTGTGGTCCTCGACCTTCTGCCCCGCGGTGCGGAACTTCTCCAGCGCCCGGTCGGAGGCGAACTCCACCCCCACCTCGCTGATGATTCGCCGCCATCCGCGGTCGAGGACGGCCATGGCGTCCGCGGAGAGGATCTCGTAGCGAGGCATCGTGTTGCGGAACATCCGGCCTCCCGGCTCTACAGCCCATCGACGGCACCGCTTGACGGTGCGGCTCACCGATCCTACGCTCATTTCGTGGAACTACGGTTCCACAAACTGGAACAAGTTCGTGGAGAGGACGACGTTGAGCGCACCCGCCGGCAGCCAGGCCGTTGACCGGGCCGCCGCACTGCTCATGGCCGTCGTGGACTCCCCCGACGCCCGCAGCTTCACCTCGCTGGTGGCCGAGCTGGGCCTGGCGCGCTCGACCACCTCACGGCTGCTCGCCGCGCTGGAACGCAACCGCCTGATCCAGCGCGACTCCTCCGGCGGGTACCGGCCCGGCGCGCTGTTCGCCGCGTACGCCGCCCGCCAGGCGGGCGAGGCCGACCTGGTCGAGCTGGCCCGGCCGGCCCTGCACCGCCTCGGCGCCACGACCGGCGAGACCGTCAACCTCGCCGTCCCCCGCGGCGAGGCCGTCATGCAGATCGCCCAGGTCGACAGCCGGTACCTGCTCGGCGCGACCAACTGGGTCGGGGTCGACGTCCCGCCGCACTGCACGGCGTCCGGGAAGGTGTTCTACGCCTTCGACGCGATGCCGCTGCCTCGCACCACCGAGGACGCGCCCGGGCTGGAGCGGCGCACCAAGACGTCCGCGGTCACGATCGCCGACCTGGAGCGGGATCTCCAGGGGGTCCGCCGCCAGGGCTGGGCCGTGGCCTGGGAGGAGTTGGAGCCGGGCCTGGTCGCGGTGGCCGCGCCGGTCCGGGTCGGGCGCGGGGGACAGGTGGTGGCGGCGATCTCGATCTCGGGCGCGACCGCGCGGATCTCGCACGCGGACGTCGAGCGCTTCGCCCGGCTGCTGGTGGCCGAGGGCGAGTCGGTCTCGGCCCTGCTGCGCGGCCGGGGCCGGGGCGGCGCGGCGGGTGGCAACGGTTCCAGGGACGGCGGCAGGGACGGCGGTAGGGACGGCGGCAGGGACACGGAAGGAGCGGCATGACCGGCGAGGAGATCCTCAAGGCGCTCTACGACGAGACGCTGGTGGGCAACCGCCCGCGTGTCCTGGAGCTGACCCAGGAGGGGCTGGACATCGGCCTGACCCCAGAGAGCATGCTGTTCGACGCGCTGATCCCCTCGCTGGAGGAGGTCGGTGCGCGGTTCGAGCGGGGCGACTTCTTCGTCCCGGAGATGCTGATCGCCGGCAAGGCGATGAGCGGCGCGCTGGAAATACTTCGCCCGCTGCTGGCCGAGACCGGTGCCGCCTCGATCGGCACGTTCGTCATGGGCACGGTCAAGGGTGACGTGCACGACATCGGCAAGAACCTGGTGAACATCATGCTCGAGGGCGCCGGGTTCCACGTGATCGACCTCGGGGTCCAGGTCGCACCGGAGAAGTTCGTCGCGGCGGTCGAGGAGCACCACCCGGACGTGCTCGGCTTCTCCGCCTTCCTCACCACGACGATGCCGATGTTCAAGGCCAACATCAACGCGCTGCAGAAGGCCGGCCTGCGCGACCAGGTGATCGTCATGGTCGGCGGCGCGCCGGTCACCCAGGAGTACGCGGACGCCGTGGGCGCCGACGGGTACGCCTCCGACGCCTCGGCCGCGGTCAAGCTGGCGAAGAAACTGATCGAGCAGCGCCGGGCCGCCGCCGCCGTCTGAAGCCGGTGCGGACGCCGGCCCGAAGGCATCATCACCACCACCGGAAACCGAAGACAGGAGAGCTCGTGCACACCGTGTTGCGGTCAGCGACCCGTGAGGTCGTCATCGGCCACGACCAGCCGTTCTGCGTGATCGGCGAACGGCTCAACCCCACCGGGCGACCGAAGTTCGCCGAGCAGCTGCGCGCCGGCGACCTGTCCCGCGTGGAGATCGACGTCGCCGAGCAGGTGGCCGGCGGGGCGATGGTGCTCGACGTGAACATGGGTGTGCCGCTGGCCGACGAGGCGGAGCTGCTGGCGAGCGCGATCCGGCTGGTCAGCAGCCTGACCGACCTGCCGCTGTGCATCGACTCCTCGGTGGTCGAGGCGCTGGAGGCCGGGCTGGCCGCCTACGAGGGCAAGGCGCTGGTGAACTCGGTGACCGGCGAGCAGGAGCGGCTGGACGCCATCCTCCCGCTGGTCAAGCGGCACGGCGCCGCCGTGATCGCGCTTCCGAACGAGGAGGACGAGATCCCCGAGGACCCCCGCAAGCGGGTGGAGATCGCTCGTAAGATCATCGACGTGGCGACCTCCCGGTACGACATCCCGATCGAGGACATCGTGATCGACCCGCTGGCGATGCCGGTCGGCGCGGACTCCACGCTCGGGAAGAAGACCCTGGAGGCCATCTGGCTGCTCCGCGAGGAGTTCGGCGTGAACATGACGCTGGGCGCCTCGAACGTCTCCTTCGGGATGCCCGGCCGGCACGCGCTCGGCGCCAGCTTCCTGCCGATGGCGATGACCTGCGGGTTGACCAGCGCGATCATGGACGCTCGCACGCCGCAGATCGTGGAGTCGGTCAAGGCGGGCGACGTCCTGCTGGGCAACGACGAGTGGGGTGCCGCCTGGATCGCCGCGTTCCGAGCCAGGCAGCGCGCCGAGCAGGCCCAGCAGCCGGCTGACGTCGGCTGAGCCCGTTGAGCGCCGGCGGATCAGGGAGCCTCCGGCGATGACCGCACGGGAGGGCGGCAGGGAGGGGCAGGCGGTGGACCGGGACTCGTTCCTGCGGGAAGGGTTGCTCGGGGAGTTCCCGCCGCGCGCGCCGGGGACCGGGCGATCGGCCGACGGCGGGGACCGGGTACGCATCGGCTTCGTCCGGGGCCACAGCGAGCCGGAGCGCGAGGTTCGGGTGCCCTCGGGCGTGTCCGTGTTCGACGCCGCGAGCTGGAACGGGATCGCGATCGACTCCACCTGCGGCGGCCACGGCACCTGCAAGAAGTGCAAGGTTCGCGTGCTCGACGGCGAGGTCGCGGTGTCCCGGCTGGACAACCGTGCGTTCACCCCCGAGCAGCTGGGCGAGGGATGGCGGCTGGCCTGCCTCGCCGAGGCCGCCGTGGACCTGCGGGTAGAGGTGCCGCCGCTGGCCACGCGGCCCAAGGCGGCGACCGTCGGCGTCGGACGCCAGGTGATCCTGCGCCCGGCGGTGCAGAAGCGGTACGTCCAGCTGGACGAGCCGACGCTCGCCGACCAGCAGCCGGACCTCCAACGCCTGCTCGCCGCACTGGACGACCTCGAGCTGCGGGTCGACCTGCGGGCCGTGCGCGCCCTGCCGAAGGCCTTGCGGGACAACGACTTCTCGGTCACCGCCGTGGTCGTCGACGACATATTGATCGATGTCGAGGGCGGTGACACGAGCGCGTCCCGCTACGGGCTCGCGATCGACCTCGGGACCACCACGGTGGTGGCAACGCTGCTCGACCTGTCCACCGGCACCCCGGCCGCGGTGGCGTCGATGCTCAACCGGCAGCAGCCGTTCGGCGGCGACGTCATCACCCGGATCAGCGCGACGATGCTCGACCCGGACGCGCTGGGCCGGCTGACCGAGGCCGCCCGCGTCACCGTGGCCGCGCTGGCCGCCGAGGTGTGCGCCGAGGCCGGGGTGGACGGCGATCAGGTCTACGAGGTCGCGCTGGCCGGGAACGCCACGATGACCGCGCTGGTGCTGGGGATCGATCCTGAGCCGCTCGGCGTCGCGCCCTTCATCATGTCCACCCACACCCCACCCGAGGTACTCGCCGCCGAGCTCGGGCTGCCGGTGCACCCGGGCGCCAGGGCGTACGTATTCCCGGCGCTGGGCGCCTACGTCGGCGGCGACATCGTCGCCGGCATGCTCGCCTCGGGGATGGACCGCGACCGCCGGCTGCGGCTGTTCATCGACGTCGGGACCAACTGCGAGATCGTGCTTGGCGACTCCTCCCGGCTGCTGGCGACCGCCGCGCCCGCCGGGCCCGCGTTCGAGGGCGCCTCGATCCGGTGCGGCATGCGGGCCGCCGACGGAGCGATCGAGGTTGTCAAGATCAGCGACGACGACGTCCAGCTGCAGGTGATCGGGGACGTCGAGCCGGGCGGGTTGTGCGGTTCGGGGCTCGTGGACGCCGTCGCCGCGCTGGTCGAGGCAGGCCTCGTGGACGGTTCCGGCCGGCTGATGTCGGCGTCCGATGCGCGCTCGTACCTGCCGGGACTCGCGGACCGGCTCGTCGAGGTCGCCGGTGAGCGGGTGTTCGTCCTGCACTGGCGGCACGCCCCCGGCGACGCCACCGACACGGTGTACCTGTCCCAGCGCGACATCCGCGAGCTGCAGTTCGCCAAGGCGGCGATCGCCACCGGCTGGCGGCTGCTGGTCGAGGAGCTCGGCATCGGGCCGGGCGACATCCAGCAGGTGCTGCTGGCCGGCTCGTTCGGCAGCTACCTCTCCCCCGCCAGCGCCGTCCGGATCGGGCTGGTGCCGAAGGTGCCCGTGCTGCGGATCGTCAGCGCGGGCAACGTCGCCGGGGAGGGCGCCAAGCTGGCGCTGCTCTCCGTCCGCGAGCGCGAGGGGGCCCGCCGCCTGCTGGAGGAGGTGCGCTATGTCGAGCTCTCCGACCGCGAGGACTTCAACGACCTCTTCGTTGACCTGCTCGCCTTCCCCGGCTGAGGACGTGCGGGTTGGTGTGGTCGCCTGCGGGGCGATCGCCCGGCACGTGGAGGAGGTCGCGGGGCGCCGCGGGTGGCCGGTCGACGTCCACCCGCTCCCCCCGCTGCTGCACAACCGCCCGGAGCGGATCGCCGCCGCGGTCGAGGCCGCCGTGCACCGGCTGCGCCCGCGGTATGCCGCGATCGCTGTGGCCTACGCCGACTGCGGGACCTACGGCGCCCTGGACGAGGTCTGCCGCCGGCTGGGGGTCGACCGCCTGCGCGGCCAGCACTGCTACGACGTGTTCGCCGGCCCGCAACGGATCCGTCGGATCCTGCAGGACGAGCCGGGGACCTACCTCCTCACCGACTTCCTGGCCGCCTCGTTCCGGCGCAGCGTGCTGGTCGAGCTCGGCCTGGACCGCCATCCGGAGCTGCTGCCGGACTACTTCGGGCATTACCGCCGCGTGGTCTGGCTCGCCCAGCGGCCCACTCCCGAGCTGCGCGCCGCCGCGCAGGATGCCGCGGCCGCGATCGGCCTGCCGCTGGAAGAGGTCTGCGTCGGGGAGTCCCGCATGGAGCGCGAGCTGGCCGCTCTGCTCGCACACACCGGACCGCGCCCCCTCCCGAGTGAGACGTTGTCCGGCTTATCCGCGCCCATGACCCGAGTTCCGTCGCACTCACGCAGCTGAAGCCCGCCATCGTCACACTCGCGCGGACAGCAGGCGATGGAGTTGGGCGAGCAGGCCGTCGGCGCGGGCGAGCTGGGCGCTGTCCACTTGCAGAACTACCCAGCCCAGCTCGCGCAACCGGTTGTGCCGCAAGAGATCCCGACGGAACTGGTCCGGCTCGCGGTGGTGGGCGCCGTCGTACTCGACCGCCGCCCGCACCGCCGGCCAGGCGAGATCCAACCTCGCAACGAACCGGGCGCCGTCCCACACCTCGTACTGGGGCACCGGTCGGGGCAGGCCGGACACCAGGATCAAGACTCGCAGCAG